>JBDSIM010000260.1:0-5341 GCA_039917935.1 Cyclobacteriaceae bacterium
TGGTAAGAGTTGGGCGGGAAAAGATGTACTTGATAGCGTGCTTACGTCTCAACGGTGATTTCGGCACAAACTAGTGAGCACAATTTTGAAAAAAACCTGCTCACCACTTTGCTCACCACTTTTATCAATTTTTCAACGTTTTCAGCGGCGATATCTGCGCATAGAGGCTAAAAACGCATGGGTTCAAATCCCTCCGAGGACAGGCATATTTTAAAGTTTAACCTATTAACTATCAATACGTTATTAAGAATATTTGAAAAATGGGACAAAAGCATGGATTCGAACCCTGCTCTGACACAAAACATTCAAAATCAATTATTTCTAAAGCAAAAAATCCATCACTCGAAATAGAATGATGGATTTTGATACGATTTGATCGGATTTTTTCGCAGAGGAGGAGGGATTCGAACCCCCGGACCCCGTAAAGGGTCTCCGGTTTTCAAGACCGGTGCAATAAACCGCTCTACCACTCCTCTGTTTATTATTTTACTTCAAAAGGGTGGCATTGCAAATCCATCCTCCTGTAAAAATCCCCTTCAGGGACTTCTTACGGGCTGCAAATCTATATTTTTCTACCGTTTCAGCAAAACCGGACAGTAAAATACTATCCAGCCTGACCGGCGGTAGGGCGTATCTGGCAAAGATTCGAACTAGTGCTTCACCAGCCGATATCCATCCAGAATCATATAGGTGACACCAAGACTATCCGTGGTCGGGCGTTGGTCAATATCGAATCGCTTGTAGCCAACTTCATCGTCGTCGTCTTTACTCATAAAGACCAGTTTGTCTCCGTTCACCCAGACGTTGCCTTCGCAGCGCCCTCGGTTTTTGATGTCTAAAACACCCGAGCCATTGCTGAAGATCTGCATCGCATACTTTCGCGAATCCCAGCTTCCGCGAAAATCATAGTTATCGGGACCAAGCTCCTCCTGAAGACAGGAGGCTAACAGACAAAGAAGGATAACTGTGTAGCATGTTTTCATAAAATGGAAGATTGGGTACTACCTAAAACGCGCAATTCGGATGCCATTTTTTTAAATCCATTACACGAGGACAAAAAGAGTCGCAACGGTGCACAAAGAAAATGCAGTTTTTAACATCAATCGCTGTCCGAACTGGCTGACGCAGATTGAAAGGACTGCAAAATTGTTGGTGCGCAAATAAGACACAGAGAAGAGACGGTCAGCAAGCGACATCGATGCTCCTCCGTTCCTGTGTGCCACTGGATTTGACAGCCAGGAAGAGCACACAAAAAATTAAAAGTCGATGCGGTAATAAAAAAGCGGTAAAAATCCGAGCTGATATTCTTCGCGCACAGGACTCGCGGACAGATCGACATCATTAGGAGCATACGTAAGCTTCAAAATATTTTCAATTCCCAGTACATTGACCAGGTCCACGGAAATTTCATGCGTCACCATAGGGCGGTTGATCCTGTAGTTGATGCGGATGTCTGTTCTGAAATAAGGTCGGAACTGAAGGGAATTGCGCGTGGCATCTACCCACACTACTTCCTTATCCCGCTCCGAGGACGCAATATCCACCGGACCATAACGTCGGCCTCCGGCAGTGGTCATCTTTCCGCCAACGGCCAACGTATTTCTGTTCTTTAAAAACCACTCTTTCGTGAACAACAAGTTCAATACAAAGTTGCCATTGAAATCAGTATCCCTCCAGATTGCATCACTGCCCTGATAGCGCGAATCGAATACAGATCCGGTGATCAGAAAAAGATATCCCTTACTGAAAAATTTTTCAGCGGTAAGTTCGATGCCATAATTGGTGCCGATGCCCGTATTGATCAGTGTATCAGGAAAGAAGCGTGAAAAACTCGCGCCTGTATTTAACAATGAGAATGAAGAACCTTTTTTTTCTACTGGAACATGATAAAGATATTGATAGTAAATTTCCCCTTTCACACGGAAATCAGAACGCAGGAAACGTTCATAGCCTGCAACAAGGTGAACGCTTCTCGTGAAATCCATTTTGCTATTGTGCGGAACAGGATTGCCCTTTGCATCATTTGTCTGGCCATAGAAGTAAAGATAAGTGGGCTGGATCTGGCTATGCATCCCCGCGCCAACATTCACAGTCGATTTTTCGCTGACAGCTAACTTCAAGCCCGCTCTGGGCTCCACCGGAACAAAACTTTCACTGAGCGAGAAATACTGACTGTGCAAACCCGCCACCACATCAAGCTTCGGAGACAAACTATACTTCCATTGCACGAAGGGTTGTACCAAAAAGCTCTGATCGCTGCTGTTCCAGCGGTTACGCCACTGGTAATATTGCGCATCATTTTTATTGATATTCCTGACGCTGTCGCGGAGACTGAAAAGATAAAGATCGGTATTCAATCCAAAGTGCAGCACACCACTGTTGATCTTTTTGGAATAAAGGAGTGAACCGGAAACCTTATTCTGCCTGAAATGATAATCAAGCAATGGTTGCAAAGAATCAAGTACATATTGATTGCTGCTGAGGTGGCGATAGACCAGCTCGTGATAGGCACTAACCACCTCCGAGGATACTGCCACGGTAGCCTGAAAGTAATTGGCCACGTTGATCGGCTTTTTGTAAGAGAGCCCCAGCACACCGGCACCGGATTTAAAATACTGGTCGCGATCATTTTCTCCGTAGATGTTCCGATCAGGTTGTTCTTGATCACTGATCAGAATGTCGACATTACTTTTTCCACCCAGTCCGAACAATGATAAACTACCTGTCCGCTTCAGGGGAAAATTGAATTTAAAGGCGATGTCCTGATATCTCGGAACGGCGCTGGTTCCGATGTCAATGCCCAGCTTATTAAAGAGGGCCAGCGTGGAATATCTGTACGAGAACAGATAGGATGCGGTGTGGGATTGAGACAAGGGTCCTTCGGAAAATATTTCCGTTCCCAGAAAACCAAACTGGGCGCTGTGTTCATGTTTTTCATTGTTTCCGTTTCGTAACTTCAGATCGAAGACACCTGAAATGCTGTTGCCATATTCGGCGGGAAAAGCACCGGAAAAAAAATCTGAGTTGGCCAGCGTTTGATTGTTGATCATGGATACAGGTCCACCAGCTGTTCCGGGAATATTAAAGTGATTTGGATTGGGAATGTTGATCCCTTCCATCCGCCACAATACACCCTGCGGTGAATTTCCGCGGATGATAATATCATTCCGGGAATCATCTGCTCCCTGAACTCCCGCGAAATTGGAGGCCATGCGTGCCGGGTCCCCCCGGCTTCCCGCATACCGTTGTGTCTCTTCTATGGTAAATGACCGGGAACTGACGATAGCCATCTCGTTGGCGGCGTCACCGTCCCTTCCCGCAGTAACGGTTATTTCCTGGAGGTTGATGGTTGCCTCCTTCAATAAAATGGTGAGCATTACTTCCTTGGCGGAACTGACCAGCACGTTATCCAGGAAACTGTCTTTGTACCCGATAAACGAAATTCTTAATGTATACCTTCCCACGGAGACCTTTTCAAAACGAAAATCACCATGCTCATTGGTAGTCACTCCCGTCAGCGAAGAAGAATCGGCGATCAGCATCACGGTCGCGCCAGGCAGGGGAAAGTGGGTTTCCTGATCAATGACTTTCCCGCGCACAGTCTGTATGAGCTTCTGGCCCACCAGGCAGGATGAAGCCATGACAAAACCAAGGATGAGTAGGAGAATTTTCATAAGGGCTATTTAAAATTACAGCAATGAGAATGGAATGTCAATCTTCATTTCACATCAATAAAAATATGTCTACGATTCATGCTGATCAATATTTCCCAACCGACTCGGCTCGATGCCTCGAATACCTGGACAAGTCATTCGAATACTTCAGGGTTACAGATCTGGATCAATGCGTTCGTCACCGGGGTGGGACCTTTACGTTTCAAACAAATTTCGATTTATTGCTGCGCCCGGGCACAAGTACCTCAGCGTCCCTGAGACAGGAGACACTGCGGGGACTTTAGATGACAATAAATAGGGAAATCCGATAATGTATTCTTTTGATATCCTTCATGATTTCAAAAAGTGTAAATCAGTTTCAAAAATGGATTGATCGGAAACACTTTGAAATCACCTGTGCGGATTAGGCGCCCATCTTTCATAACGGCAATGACTTCAGGCCGGAAGGTTAATCTGCTTGAAAGGGGAATTGAAACGCTTCCATTTAACGTGTGAAATAATTCGAAGGGTGATACCTTCTCCCTATGGCTTTCGCCCCGGAAATGCTGTTTCATGCCTTCAATGCAATGGGTCTCTAACGCGCCCATTCCCACAGACCAACGGATATTTTTTTCTGTTTTCCATTCCGCATTGATCGCGCCCATCGTCAACATCCAGGGCATGATGAATTTGTCGCTTTTATCAAATAGATATTCACCATCCCTGCCAGGATAGTAAAGGATAACCATCCGGTAGATAACGCGGAAATTGTTGTGGCGCAAAAGAGTTGAATTGATTTTTACGCCAGCCAGGGACTGCGCTCCGGTCGTTCCTGCAATGATGCCAACAGAAAATTTTTCTGAGATTCCATAGGTTACATCACCGACCAGCGCAGGGGGAGGGGTAATGTTTGTGTAAGTGGTAATTACTCCTGCGTTGAATGCTCGCCTGCCCGGAAAGTCCGCATCGTGCGAATTTTCCTGATCCATCCGGGTATCGATTACATTTTGTCCATTGACATTGTTAAAGAAAAATATGATCGTGATAAGCATCAGGAAGATAAATAATGAGATCCTTTTTTTAAAGTTTCGGGAATTGTTTGCTGCGGTTTTCATGGGCTTCGGGTTATTTGATGCATCAAACTTAGGCTTCCCGACCCATCAGGTAGTTTCGAAGTTTGTAAGTCTCCAACATGCTTTATGCAGAAAATACCAAAACCTGAGCGAGAATGGAGGTGGGTTGTGATTATTGCAAATCGTGGTCGTTTCCCCAATTCGGCGATAAAATCCATTACACGGAGGACACAAAGGTGCACAAAGAAAATTTTTTTGGGCTCAGGGTGCGTCCGAACGGGCTGACGGAGATTGAAAGGTCTGCATAGTTGTCGGTGCGCAGGAGATACGCGGTGGTACCGGGTTTTAGAATTCAGTCGAGTCTCTCCGTGACCTGATGCACACGTTCGGAACAACTTCACTTTAATCATGTATCAAAGTGTTGAGACGCACCAACGAAAAACAAAATTCTCTGTGATTCTCTGGTACGCCACGAGGCGTGTGTTAAGTATACGTAATGGATGAAAAAGCCATATAACCAAATTTGCTGTTCGGGTTAAAGTACCTCTGAGGTATGGGGAAGTAATGAACCATGCTGAGTTCAGAGAGTTACGTTCCTGTAAGCTGCTGTAGTTA
>JBDSIM010000261.1:0-12782 GCA_039917935.1 Cyclobacteriaceae bacterium
GATGCGGCATAACTGAGGTAGAAAGAATTAATAAAATGCCCTGACTTATCCAGTTGCTTCCATTCGTCATTGTCATTAAAAAAACGAAACGACTGCCGGTTAGTATCTTTGTACCAGATATGGTTCAACACGATCAGCCCTGCACCATATCCCACCGACGTAGTCAGGATCACCGTCTTTAATCTTCGGTTGTTTACGGTGGTATCGGCTTGCGCCACTGATGAACCCGCATACAGGGTTAACAGGGTCAGGATAAGAAAGCCGCGGATAGTAAGGAAAGCTGAAAGATGCGAATTATTCACCGCCATCTGTTTCCTCAAGTATGGCTTCTTCATTCTCCTTGATGTCAGCATCGGGATTTTTTTCGCGTTTTGTTCGGGCAGATCTCCAGATATCCTTGAGTTCGTTAAAACTTTGTGTATGCGAAATGCTGACTCCGGTAGTAACTGAATTTTGAGATCCGAGTGTGTTTAAGATGGGATTAATATTGGTTCGGTTGTACATTTTAACTTTTAACTTTCCGTCGGCGGTAAGTAAATAGTCAACGGTCCAGTCGCCGGCGATGCTGGATAGGCTCTGATTAGCGTTGATCGCGCTATTATTTTGGTTGCCATAAAATGTTCCATCGCGTGTAACACGCAAACGGCCATTCATGAAAGTGTAGGACAGTCGGAGTTGAAAAGTGTTATAGGCTTCTTCATCGAGTGTGCTAAGGTCAACGTCGATCTCCAGATTTTCATCTACCTGACTGATCCAGTTGCTGAGTTGGTTGCTTAAAAGTTCACTCACACTGTTCACAATAGATCCACTGGTGTTGAAAGATTCCGGAGGAGAAAATCTTCGCAGTACAACAAGGCTAAACACTTGTCTTTTCAGCTCTTGCTCATCCAGTTTGTTTTTGAAGGTTTGAAATTCAAAATCCAAACGCACGGGCGGTTGCCCTTCTACTACAATACTTTGCGGAAGTTCAGTAGCTGTAATATCGAAATTAATCAGCGGTGTAAGCATGGGGCCTTCCAGTTCCAGTAGAACTTTTACCGGATATTTTCTGCGCAATTGAGGTAAGGTGCTTAGAGATTGATTGGTGATGATGGGTCCGAAAGATGCCAGCTGATTATAGGTTGCGGAGATATTTAAATTGGCAGCATAAGCATCGCCGAACCAGGTGATGCGGCTGCCTTTTTGAATTTCAAATTCTTTATTGATGATATCATAAAGGGTAAAATTGTATCCGCCCTGTTCGAACTCGAAGGGACCAAACATATTGAATTCTCCTTTGGTATCCAGTTGAAGCTGGATTTCCCCATTCCCGCGGCCGCGGATTATATCACCGGATTTGTAATCAAGAATAATTTCAAATAAAGCATCAGGCGTTACATCCAGATTAAAGTCAAGGGTGATACCGGTAAGATCAAGTTTATTGGAAAGGTTGTCATTGAGATTATTCTGATAGGTCGAATCTGAAAAATTCACAAATCGGATAAACTCTTTCTTTTCCACTTCAGTGGTTCCGCCAACCGGAATGTAAAGCCTTGTGTTTTTATCTGTACGGGCACTGGCGGTAAATTTCAGGTTGGCAACGGGACCAACAATATTGAGATCGCCGGTCGCATACCCTTGCCCGTAAAAAAGGCTATTGTCTTTTACGGTGGTGTTGAGCACTTGAAAGTTGCGGAAACTCGCATCAAGATTGATGCGCATGCTATTAAAATTCTGGTGAGTGATGGTGCCATTAAGCTTTCCCTCATTCTTGAAGAGATCGCGCATATCAATATTTTTGAAATATATGGAGTTAGGGGATAGGCCGATGATGCCGGTAAACCGATAAGTAGTCTTCAGGTAGTTTACCATCAATTGCCCATCACTTACTTTCCCTTCGCCTTCAATGGCAGGTGCTTCCAGTTTTCCGGAAATGCGGTAATTGCCAGTGATGGTACCACCGATATTGGAAAACATGTCATCAAAAAAAGGTTCTACAATTTTTAAATTTGCGTTCTCAAGTTGTGCCGATATCTCAAGGGGAAGGCCTTCACGTGACGGATTATAAAACCCACTCACATTTACAATCCGGTTTTCGTTACGGTCAATAAAAAAATCAATCAAAAATTTCTTCTGCACAGGATCCCAAAGATTTTTTCCTGTAATGTCACCGATGAGAAAATTATCAAGGGTTAGGCTGTCAATTTTCAGATCGTTTTGTAACTGAGGATCATGGTAATAGTTATTGAGCAGAAACGTGGCATTGAGGGTTCCTGAAATGTCTTTTCCGGTAAGTGGATTTAAAATGGAGAGATCGAGTTCGCTGACTTTTAAGGACAGTATTTCATCCGGATTGTTGGAGAGTTTGCCGTTCATTAATACAAACTGATCCGCATTTCTCAACCTCAGCTCCTTGATCCGTATGTTTTTTCTGTGGATTGTAATGAGGTTGTTGGGATCAAAGTCCCACGTTTGTTCCAATAATTTTATGGTTGATGGCAGAATCCGCAGTTGTGTGCTGTCCTGCAAAAAATTCAGGGCGCCCTTTAATCTGACATAATTCGTTTGACCTTGTTGATCAGCATCGAGACTGAAGGCAACGTGATCCTTATTCCAGATTGCCTCTGCGATGAGGTTTTTGGTTTGCAACGCTTTTGTAAGAAATTGCCGGTCTGAATTAACAAAAGCCATCGCTAGTACCTGGGTGCTGTCAGCAATTTTGGAAGCGGTTAATTCAACTTCAGTATCCACAAACAAAGATTTGTTATACGCCAGAGAATCAATACTTGAGAAGGCCTGGAGGATGGTGGTATATCCGCTGGTGAATTTTCCCTCAACGAGCGTATTATCCGAAACTAAAAGATCGAGATCGAATAACTGAACGATTGGGTCTACATTTTTCAGCCTTACTTTAAAATCCGTTTCATACGATTTCGGTTTGTAATTTTTATTCGCGTAATACCCTGCTATTTCTTTTTCATCATTGCGGAGATTTAATAAAATTTCCTGTACAATGGTTTGAATATCCTGCGTCAAATCAGTTAACAGAAAATCGCCCTGAATCTCGCCATCCATAAGAGTAGATTGCACGTGAATAGCCCGTTTTCTCTGATCCTGTTCGGAAATTATTTCAATTACGTCGAGGGATAAGGACTTCCCGTTATTAATGATATGAAAATCACGGATGTCCGCAGTTCCTACGATACTGTCAACATGAAGGCCTTTGATGTTCACATCCAATTGTGATCGTATGAAAAGTTCCCGCTTACTGAGTCGAAGATTGTGGAACAATGCAGTATCAATATTTGCTTTCACCTTAATTTCATTAATCCCTTTTCTTAGGTCGATAGAACCCTCGGTGGTAAATTTCAAATTCGGATCATCAATGGATAGAAACCCATTGAAAAACTCAGAAGCGAATCTTGCGTTGGTGGAGATGTTCGTATAGTTATAATCTCTGATCCCGATCAGATCAACGTTTCCGACCAGTTTGAAATCAGCAGTCTGCAGTGTCAGGCCGGAGCCCCTTACATTCCCATCAAGGGTTACCCGTTGGAAATTTGCGGTGTCGTTGAGATACGTGCCGAGATCAAAATTATCTAAGGCAATCTTTCCGCTGTATACAGAGCGGTTAAAGTCTTTTTCATTGACTTTAAAATTTATATCTGAGGTGATATCGCCAAGCCGGCCTGAAAAATTTCCGTTGGCGACAAAGTCAGTGAAATACCCCAGAAACTGCCCGTCCATTTTTACCATTCCGAGGGGTGTAAGCCGGTCCATGGCAGTTTGATCAAGCACGGAGTTCAGATCATTAAAATCCAGCGTTGAATTCTTCAGATCAAGTATGGTAAAGGTTTCACTCAACAATGGTAAGCCCTCCATGTCAAGGGTTCCTCTTAGCAAGGTGTTGCCAACCTTAAGCTCCATTTTCGTAAGCTTGAAATTGTTGATCCTGCCGTCAAATACTCCATTGAGGATGACCGGTTTGTCTAATCTTTCCGCCTGTGGAGCGAACAGGGCAAGATCTTCCGGAAATATGAGGGTATTTTTAAAATTAGCATGGATGTTAACCCGCTCATTGAAGTGACTCAATTCGCTCTGGCCATTGTACGTAAAAAGAATGGTATCGGTAATGATACTTTTTCCGGTTTTGAGGTTCAGGTCGATAAACTCCATGCCTAGCTGCGAAATCCGGAAAAACGTTGACAGCTCATTGATTCTGAAGGCAGAATTTCTCTCGGAAGCGATCAGTGTGTTTAATTTAAACTGAATAGTATCTCCGAGGACCAGAAAATTCTGCAGTTGTGCTTCGTCGATACCAAAAGAGAATTGATTGTAATTGAAACCGGTTTTGATTGAATCGCGGTCCTGATCCACATAGACAAATAGACTTTGGTTTAAAAAAGCTTCTCCGATATTAATTCTCGGTGACCTACCCGTTCCAGGACCTTTTCCGGCGTAATTCTCATTGACCCGGTTAATAAAAACATTGATATTTAAATCCCTGGAGGTGTCTGATTCATTGATCCGGGTGATAAAAATATCTGCGGAGTCAAGCTTAATTCCGTCAATATTAACATCTCGCTGATCTAATAATTGTGCAATTTCAAAATTGATGACAACGTGCCGGATAGCGATCATCCTGTTATTTTCCAGGTCAAAGACCTCCACGTTTTCTAATTCCAACCGGTCGAACCAGAGCAATTGAAAACTGCCAATTGACGTTTTAAAACCAGTGACATTAGAAAAACCCCCGAGATAATGTTTAATGATCTTCACCTGTATTGCCGGGATCTGGAGTATCAGAAACGATGACACCAGAAAAAATACCACCGCTGTAGCGGTATACGCTAATATTTTGGGAACCCTTTTTTTAATAACTTGTCGGTTCATTTGTAGTCCGTGCATCCCATTATCCTTGCCATTGAGTCTTCTTGCGATGAGACTTCCGCTTCTGTTATCAGAAACGGAAAGGTACTCAATAATATTATTGCCTCACAGGCAGTTCACCAAAAATACGGGGGTGTTGTACCCGAGTTGGCTTCACGTGCACATCAGCAAAATATTGTCATGGTCGTGAAAGAATCGATGGAGCAATCGGGTATCCGTAAAACGGATTTGAATGCCATTGCGTTCACCCGGGGACCCGGCCTCATAGGCTCATTACTGGTGGGGATTTCTTTTGCCAAGGGTTTGGCACTGGGGTTGGACATTCCCCTTATTGAAGTAAATCACATGCAGGCTCATGTATTGGCCCATTTTATTGATGATCCAAAACCGGAATTTCCTTTTTTGTGCCTTACGGTTAGCGGGGGTCATACGCAAATCATCCTGGTAAAAAATCATCTTGACATGACATTGATCGGGCAAACGCAGGATGACGCGGTTGGGGAAGCGTTTGACAAGGCAGCCAAAATAATGGAGATGCCATACCCCGGGGGACCTTTAATAGACCAATATGCTCAAAAAGGGAACCCTCTGACATTCAAATTTCCAGAAACCAACATGCCCGGTCTTGATTTTTCATTTAGTGGAATAAAAACTGCTTTTTTATATTTCCTTCGGGATCAGAAGCGAAAGAATCCGGATTTTATCGCGGAAAATCTGAATGATATTTGTGCGAGCCTTCAATATACCCTGGTGTCTATGTTACTGACGAAACTGCAAAAGGCGAGCGAAGAAACAGGGGTCCGCCAGATCGCCATAGCCGGTGGTGTTTCTGCCAATAGCGGGTTAAGGAAAAGCTTGCGCCAGTTGGCGGATAAAAAGAAGTGGACCGTTTTTATTCCCGCTCTCGAGTATTGTACAGACAATGCCGCCATGATTGCTATGGCAGCACACTATAAATTTTTAAACAACGATTTCAGTACCCTGGGAGTGACGCCACTTGCCCGTATGCCGGTTTAATCCGACAGGGTCACGCGTTTAGAATACGATCGGAACTTAGCGGCAACTTTTAAATCTTTTCGGAATGAAACAAATTTTCATAGAAGGGGATATAAAAAAATATAAAACCTTCGTTAAACCCGAGGACGTTGCCGCTTTTCAGGGAATGACCGTTCACAATGTTTATTCTACCTTTGCCCTCGCTCGGGATATTGAATGGACTACACGCCAATTTGTGCTGGACATAAACGATGATGATGAGGAAGGGATCGGAACCTTTTTAGAGATCCACCACAGAGGCCCGGCTTTTGTGGGAGAAGAACTGACCTTTACGGGAAAATTCGTGCGCCTGACCGGGGATGAAGTGCAATGTACATACGAGGCTCATGTCGGTGAACGTATCATTGCAACGGGGAGAACCTGTCAGAGAATATTAAAGCGCGAAAAGATCAAATTAATTTTTAACCATGGGTAAGCAACGCTTTACAAATGATATCAATATCAGAAACAGGCAGGCTGGTTACGAGTATGAGTTGCTGGAGAAATATATTGCCGGCATTGTACTTACCGGAACTGAAATTAAATCCATTCGGGAAGGGAAAGTTAATCTTCAGGATGGCTACGGTTATTTTAATAATGGTGAACTTTTTGTCAAAGGCGTAAACATTACGCCTTATGCCCAGGGAACTCATTATAACCATGAACCGACACGCGAGCGGAAATTATTATTAAAGCGGTCCGAATTAAAAAAGCTGGAGGCCCGCAGTGAAGAAAAGGGACTTACACTGGTACCTACCAGGTTGTTTATCAACGATCGTGGTTTTGCAAAAATAGAAATAGCCCTCGGACGGGGAAAAAAATTGCACGATAAACGCGATAGCATTAAGGAACGCGATGCTAAAAGGGAGTTGGACCGGATAAAATTTTAATCTCGTTGGAAGCGAAATGAAAAGCATATCTTTGTTGCGTATAACCCGTACGTTCGATCATGGAAGAAATTGATTTTGGTGTTTGCCGGTTGAGTATGGTTTGTTTGAGAAAAGAACCCGCTCATCAGGCCGAACAGGTTTCGCAACTTTTATTTGGCGACCATTATTCTGTTATTGAACAAATTAAAAATAGAAAGTGGATTAAGATCAGGGTTTATTTTGATGACTATGAAGGGTGGATTGATAGCCGCCAACATCAGCCCATCACTAAAGAATACTTTGATCATATTAACCACGCTGAATTTAAAATTACCACTGACCTCACTTCCACACTGCTGTATAATAAAAGTCCGCAGATCGTATTGATGGGTAGCATTATTCCTATCTCCAGCGCCGAACTTTTTAAGATGGAAGAACAATTTGCCTTTAACGGTGAAGCTAAAAATATTGGACAAAGAAGGGAAATTGATTTTTTGCGGGCCATCGCTTCCAAATATTTAAACAGCCCCTATTTATGGGGAGGCAAGAGCCCCTTTGGAATTGATTGTTCGGGGTTTACCCAAATGGTTTTCAAAATTTGCGGCTATAAATTGCTGCGCGATTCCGGTCAACAGGTTAACCAGGGTAAAGAAGTGAAAAACCTGGCTTCGTCGAGGCAAGGAGACCTGGCTTTTTTTCATAATGACGAGGATAAAATCACACACACAGGCATACTCATCTCTGAAAATAAGATTATTCATGCTTCTGGCAAAGTGCGGGTTGACCACATAAACGAAGAGGGTATCCTCAACGTTGATACAAAGGTTTACACCCACCAGCTGGCAGTGATCAGACGGATTCTCACAGAATAGCCAGTTTATAAGCTCAGTCCCTACCAAATTTTTCGTGGATTATGCGTCACATTCACTTTGTTCGTTAAAATATTTGGGCTTATCTTACCATCATGAACACGAGGGTGTTGGTGTTAAATCAGGATTTTAGCCCGCTGATGGTTTGCTCAGTGGAGAGGGCGTTCATTCTCGTTTACTTGCAAAAGAGTGAACTGGTACGTCCTGCGAACGGACACAAGTTGCGGTCTGTTACGCAAAGTTTTCCCATGCCTTCTGTCATCCGGTTAAATCGATATGTGAACGCCCCTTACAAGGGCGTTAATCTTACCCGGCAGAATATATTCAAACGCGATGGGAATGAATGTCAGTATTGCGGTACCCGTAAGGACCTCACCATTGATCATGTTACCCCACGTGCGCGGGGAGGCGGAGATTCCTGGACCAACCTGGTAACAGCCTGTAAAAAGTGTAACACTAAAAAAGGTGATTACACGCCGGAGGAAGCCGGCATGCACTTGCGAAAAAAACCCTCCAAACCTTCTTATTCTATTTTCCTGAAGGATCATCTGAGTGATCAGGGAAGTGAATGGGATACATTTTTAAGTGGACATCAAAGTCACTAATTTCCCGGCATGTTTGATCTGAATAATAAAATCGCTGTCATTACAGGCGCGGGCAGTGGCATTGGCCAGGCGATCGCTGAATTGTTTGCCACGCAAAAAGCTACCGTATTTTTGGTGGATCTTAATGCCTCTGCAATTGAAGAGACAAAAAAAGCAATCGCTGCCAAAGGTGGAACTGTTCATGCAGTGGCCTGTAACGTGGCAGATCAACAGCAAGTAACAAATGCTTTTCAGCATATCATTCAACAAACCGGGCGGATTGATATCCTTGTTAACAGCGCGGGCATTGCCCATATAGGTAAGCTCGAGACAACGCAAACGGCTGACTTTGAAAAAATTTTTAACGTCAATGTAAAAGGCGTTTACAACGCGATGTTCGCCGCCATCGGGCAAATGAAAAAGCAAGGGGCGGGTGTGATATTGAATCTTGCCTCTGTTGCCGCATCTCTTGGTCTTCAGGACCGTTTTGCCTACTCGATGAGTAAGGGGGCCGTGTTAAGCATGACACTTTCCGTGGCCAAAGATTATGTCGCTGACAATATCCGATGCAACAGTATTTCTCCTGGAAGGGTTCATACTGCCTTTGTCGATGGTTTTATAAAAGCAAACTATCCCGGTAAAGAAGCGGAGATGTTTCAGAAACTTTCAAAGACCCAACCCATCGGCAGAATGGGAAAACCACATGAGATCGCCTCTCTGGCCCTATATCTCTGTTCGGAAGAAGCCGGCTTTGTAACGGGTTCTGATTATCCCATCGATGGTGGATTTATAAAATTAAATACTTAAACAATTTAAAGCTGATAATAACAGCAGTCCCTGAATTATGAAACTTTTGCGATTTGGCGCGGCAAGTAAAGAAAAGCCTGGCATTTTATTGAATGACGAAATCATAGATGTGTCTTCTTTCGGTGAAGATTTCGGAGAATCTTTTTTTGAACGTGATGGACTCAACCGCCTGAGTACCTGGTTTGAAAGTAAAAAATCATCCTTGCCAAAAGTTCAAAAAAATGTAAGACTTGGATCGCCCTTCACGCGTCCGTCGAAAATTATTTGCGTCGGACTTAATTACAGCAAGCATGCTGCGGAATCAAAAATGCCTTTGCCGAGTGAACCGATCCTTTTTTTTAAATCGACGACGGCCTTAACGGGTCCTAATGATGATCTCATCATTCCAAAAAACAGTGTGAAAACCGATTGGGAAGTTGAACTGGCCGTGGTGATAGGAAAAAAGACGTCCTACGTCGAAGAACAGAGCGCTATGGATCATGTGGCAGGTTTTTGCCTTCACAACGATTATAGTGAACGTGCGTTTCAACTAGAGCGCAATGGGCAGTGGGTAAAAGGCAAGAGTGCTGATACCTTTGCCCCACTAGGACCTTTCATGGTCACAAAAGATGAACTGCCTGACTACCACAATAGCCGCTTGTGGTTGAAAGTTAACGGCAAAATATTACAGGACAGCAATACCAATGATTTGATTTTCGGTGTCCCCTTTCTGATCAGTTACATTAGTCAGTTCATGACGTTGCTACCCGGCGATGTCATTTCCACGGGAACCCCCGCAGGAGTGGGGCTGGGGTTGAATCCACCTACTTTTCTAAAACCGGGTGATGTGGTTGAGCTGGGTATCGATGGGCTTGGGGAACAAAAACAGGTAGCCAGGGCGTGGAGATAAGCTTAAAAGCTCAAGGCGGAAAGCAAAAAGCGAGATTGGTTATATGACAAAGTCTTCCGAAATGACCTGAACCTAGCGCCGAATGCGAATGCCTTTATGCCTGATGCCTAATGCCTAATGCCTAATGCCTGATGCCTAACATGATCGATTCTCACCAACATTTCTGGAAATTTGATAGTGTCAGGCATGCGTGGATATCGGATGATATGAAAATTATCAGACGCGATTTTCTTCCCGGTGATTTAGAGCCATTGTTGCAAAAACATAATATTGAGGGTTGTGTGGCAGTGCAGGTTGATCAGACGGAAGATGAAACACTTTCTTTACTTGCCCTGGCTAATCAACACCCATTTATCAAGGGAGTTGTTGGATGGATTGACCTCGCCAATCCAAACCTTGAATCGCGTCTGGAGTATTTTACCACTTTAAAAAAGCTTAAAGGGTTCAGACACATTGTGCAAGGCGAGAAGCCCGGATTTCTATTACAGCCTGCTTTCATCAAAGGGGTGAAAAAATTACAGCGGTTTAATTTTACCTATGACCTTTTGGTTTACCATCACCAATTGGAGGATGCCCTGGCATTTTTGGACCAGGTATCTGAAACGAGAATTGTAGTGGATCATCTGGCAAAACCCGCTATTAAATCAAGGGAAAAAGCGCTCTGGCAAAAGCACATGACAGCGTTGTCAGCATATGAAAATGTATACTGTAAAGTTTCCGGCATGGTAACGGAAGCGGATATGAAAAACTGGAAGTACGAGGATCTGCTTCCGTACCTTGATATAATATTCAGCGTATTCGGGACAAACCGGCTGATGTATGGCTCAGACTGGCCGGTATGTTTGTTAGCCGCCACGTATGATCAGCAATTTTCTGTAGTTCTATCTTATTTAAAAAGCTTTTCCGAATCAGAAAAGCAACTGGTTCTTGGTGAGAATGCGAAAAGATTTTATAATCTTTAATGTTATGGATTTACAGCTGAAGGATAAAGTAATTATCGTCACAGGAGGTGCAAAAGGTATTGGAGAGGGCATTGTAGAAGTGCTTGCCCGCGAAGGTGCTATCCCGGCGATTGTTGGCCGAAATGAGGTGGACAATAAAGCGATGCTGAAAAAAATAAATGGGAAAGGTTTTCAGATTGCAGCTGAACTTACGCGTCCTGAAGAATGTAAAAAGTCGGTGGAAAGAATCATTCAGCATTACGGCAGGATTGACGGTCTGGTGAACAATGCGGGGGTTAATGATGGAATTAATCTCGAGCACGGTTCTTATGAGTCTTTTATGGAATCGCTTCATAGGAATGTAGTGCATTATTATCTCATGGCCCATCATGCTTTGCCCGAATTAAAAAAGTCAAAAGGAGCCATTGTTAACATAGGATCGAAAGTAGCGGAAACTGGGCAGGGTGGCACATCCGCCTATGCTGCCGCCAATGGAGGGCGTAACGCTTTGACCCGCGAATGGGCCGTAGAGCTCTTAAAATATGGTATTCGTGTGAATGCGGTGATCGTAGCGGAATCTTATACGCCCCTGTATGAAAAATGGGTTCAGACTTTACCAGATCCTGAAAAAGCGCTACGGGAGATAAACGAGAAAATTCCGTTGGGCAACCGTATGACTACAGCTGAAGAGATTGCCAACATGGTGGCTTTTCTTTTGTCAGAAAAATCGAGCCATACTACAGGGCAGTTAATCCACGTTGATGGGGGTTATGTTCATCTGGACCGGTCGATCAATGCATTGAAATAGTTTTGCTCTGTGCGCCGTGAGCTGTGACCATTTTTTCAAGATTATAAATTTAGTTTTGAGTTGTTAGGTTGGGTTTATTCAATGGCCACAGCTTGCAGCTCGCAGGTACTAGAAAAACTTCATTATGATACCAACCGATACCACTTACTCAACCGCCACCAACACCGGGAAGAATTACCTGGTTCCTTTTATTCTCGTAACCAGTTTATTCTTTTTATGGGGAATGGCCAACATTTTAAACTCGGCGTTGATAGCGCATTTCCAACCGGTTTTTGAGATCGGAAGGGCAGAAGCTTTGTTGGTGGAAACTGCCTTTTACTTTGGATATTTTACCATAGCGCTGCCTGCGGGGTTGTTTATGGAGAAGTACAGTTATAAGAAAGGAATACTCATTGGTTTGGTGCTGTATGCGATCGGTGCCTTGCTATTTATTCCCGCTGCGTATATGCTGACTTTTGGATTTTTTCTCATTGCCTTATACATCATTGCCAGTGGTCTCGCTTTTTTGGAAACGGCTGCGAACCCTTATGTGACTATACTGGGTACAGCAGAAACATCGGTACAACGGTTAAATTTTGCGCAATCTTTTAATGGTATGGCACTCGTTGTAGGGCCCTTGATTGCCGGACAATTTATTTTTGCCGGAAATGAAGGTGCCATGACCACACTGGCTGAAAAGCAAAGTGCTGCCGAAGCGGTGATTTTTCCCTATACCCTGATTGCAGGCACAGTGCTCGTAGTGGCTCTTTTGTTCTTTCTCACAAAAATGCCCGAGCCTGTCAAAACCGGTGCCATAAAATTTGACAAATCCATTTTCAAAAAGAAACATCTGACGTGGGCTGTTATAGCGCAACTCTTTTATGTAGGCGCTCAGGCAGGTATCTGGGGTATTACTATCAATTATATTATCGATTTAATTCCTGGGACCTCCCGCGAAGTTGCCTCGCAAAATTTCATGGCGGTAGGTACTGCTCTATTTGTTATCGGCAGATTTCTGGGAACGTGGCTAATGACTTTTATTAAAGACCATAAACTCCTGACACTGTATGGGGCAATGGCTTCTCTCCTTTGTTTTATCGGAGTATTTGCTGACGGGATGATCGCCGTTTAT
>JBDSIM010000262.1:0-15629 GCA_039917935.1 Cyclobacteriaceae bacterium
TTAAGCCCTGTAAGGAAAGCTACCTCGTGCTGGGAGGTCCATTTCGCTTTTACAACCCGGTTTCCATGATTGGACAACAACTCGGGCGCGTTCGGGCAATTAGTCCTGTGTATTTTGATGCCTTCATTCACAGTGACAAAACCAAATACATCATCTCCCGGAATCGGGGTACAGCATTTGGCTAATTTGTAATCCACAAGATCCATGTCCTCACCGATCAAAAGACTGTCCTCATACCGTCCTTTGATTTTGTTGATCTCCTGCTCCACCGGGCGTGCATCAGCGATGGGAACATTGGGCTTTGAACGTATTGGGGAAAGCGGCTTGTTTTCAAGAAACCTTTTGATATCAGAGGTGGTGATGAACCCTGCCCCCACGCGAAAATAAAGGTCAAAATGTGTAGGAGCTTTAAAGTAGTCGCGCATCTGCTCAAGGAGTTGCTGACTGGGTTCCTCCTTCAGTTGTTTGATTTTTCTGAACACAATCTCTTTACCATCATCAGCAGATTTCTTTTTCTCCTCCTTTAATTCCTCCTTAATACGGGCTTTTGCTTTGGAACTTACCACGAACCGCAGCCAATCTTCATGCGGCCTTTGCTTTTGAGACGTGAGAATTTCTATCTGATCACCGTTTTTCAACACATAATTAATCGGAACCAGTTTATTATTCACTTTTGCCCCAATGCATTTTGAACCGACCTGGGTGTGAATCTCAAACGCAAAATCCACAGCGGTTGCTCCGTATGGCAGGTTTTTTAATTCACCTTTTGGCGTAAACACAAAAACTTCATCGCTAAAAAGGTTTCCGCGGAAGTCATCAACAAAATCAAGGGCAGAGTGATTGTGCTGTTCGAGTAAGTCGCGAACTCTGGCAAGCCATTTTTCGAGATTGGATTCAGCGGTAACACTGCTGTCTTTATATTTCCAGTGTGCTGCGTAGCCTTTTTCCGCTATCTCGTCCATTCTTTTGGTTCTGATTTGCACTTCAACCCATTGACCATTTTTGGCCATCACCGTAGTATGCAAGGATTCGTAGCCATTTGCTTTCGGGGTGCTGATCCAGTCGCGTAGCCTGTCTGGATTGGGTGTATAGTAATCCGTGACGATGGAGTAAACCTGCCAGCAAAGCGCTTTTTCCTGGTCCACGGGTGTATCTAATACGATCCGGATGGCGAACAAATCAAAAACTTCCTCGAAGGGAATATTCTGCTTGCGCATTTTATTCCAAATGGAATAAATCGACTTAGGGCGGCCTTTGATTTCGTACTTGATCTTTAATTTATCAAGTTCTTCATCGATGGGTAACATGAATTGCTTTATGAACTTATTCCTGACCGCTTTAGTGAAATCGATCTTTTGAACAATGGTGTCATAAATATGCCGGTCGGTGAAACGCAGGTACAGGTCTTCAAGCTCCGTCTTCATCGCATTTAAGCCAAGCCGGTGTGCGAGCGGCGCGTAGAGATAAATTGTTTCAGACGAAATTTTTAGCTGCTTACCACGCGGCATACTGTCGAGGGTACGCATATTGTGGAGACGGTCAGCGAGTTTAATCAGGATTACGCGTACATCCTCTGAAAGGGTAAAAAGCATTTTCCGGAAATTTTCGGCCTGCTGGGAAGTTCCAAATTCAAAAACTCCCCGGATCTTCGTAAGGCCATCGATAATTCTGGAGATTTTTTTTCCGAACATCCTGTCAATGTCCGCCAGTTCGATATCGGTATCCTCCACCACATCATGCATGAGGGCGGCTATAATGGACGTAGTTCCCAGCCCGATTTCTTCGGTACAGATTTCTGCCACAGATAATGGATGGAAAATAAACGGTTCTCCTGATTTCCTGCGCATGTCCTTATGCGCTTCAAGTGAAATGGTGAACGCCTTTTTGATGAGTTTGGCATCTCCCTCTTTCAGAATGGGTTTTGCTATACGTAGTAATCTTCTATATCGATTTATTATTTCTTTTTTCTCCTGCTCGGTGTCTATTACCATCATGGATCAATAAAGTTTTGCTGTGACTTTAGCCTACTCGTAATTTAACAGTTTTAAGGAGTAAACAGTGTCTGAATATCTTAAACAATCAGAAATTATTCTTTATTCCCAAAATATATCTAAATTTGCCGCTCCTTTTGGATCTGGCTAAGGGCCAGTCGGACTAAGCGAAAGTGGCGTTCCTGATTAGTTATCATAATGGCAACGGCGCCAGGTTTTGATCAGGTGCGGCACCTACCAACAGGAAATGTTTGCCTTGTGAGATTAGGACGCGGATGTGGCGTAATTGGCAGCCGCGCCAGACTTAGGATCTGGTGCCGTGAGGCGTGGGGGTTCGAGTCCCTTCATCCGCACACATGAAACCCCCGATACTGGTCGATTTTAATCGGTGTCGGGGGTTCTTAATTATTTTTGAACAACAAAAGCGAAAAGTTTTGGAAATTACATTAGACAAAAAGACAAACACCGAAGGTTTAATTAAGATTAAATTAAGTGAAGGTGATTATCAACCCAACGTTGAGGAAAAGGTAAAAGATTACGCAAAAAAGGCGAATATCAAAGGTTTCCGTCAGGGTAAAGTGCCTACCGGTGTGATTAAGAAAATGTTCGGCAAATCAATTCTTGTGGATGAGATTAATCACCTTCTTTCGCACAAAATAACCGATTATATTAAAGATAACAACATCAAGATACTCGGTGAGCCTCTTCCCAATCACGATAAATCCAGGGATATTGACTGGGATGCGCAAAAGGATTTTGAGTTTGAGTATCAGATCGGCCTTGTAGAAGATTTCAGCTACGACCTTTCGTCTCATACAAAAATAAAATCGTATACGATCGAAGTTGATGAAAAGACCATCAACGAAACGATTATGGATCTTACCAAACGATTTGGCAAAGTTTCCTATCCCGAGGTAAGTGAAGCACAAGATTCACTTTTCGGAGACCTCACAGAAAAAGAACCCCTGGCCGAGGGGACCGAACCCATTAAGAAAGAACACGCTTCTATTCCCATCGAGAAAGTCGAAATGAGCGAGCAACAAAAGTTCATTGGACTTAAAAAAGATGACCAGGTAGAATTTGAAATAGGAAAAATATTGAAAGATGAAAGCTTGGCATCTCAACTTCTGGATTTATCTCCCGAGGAAGTGAAAAACGCAAAAGGCATTTACATCCTGAATATTAAAAATATCAGCAGAACAGATCCAGCGGAGTTGACAACCGAATTATTTGATCGCGTTTTCGGCAAAGACGTCGCTAAAAATGAAGAAGAATTTGTTAATAAAGTCAAGGAAACTCTCAGCGAAAATTACAAACGCGAAACTGACCATTTCCTGGAGCATCATATCGAAGACTACCTGCTGGACCACACTAAAATGAATTTGCCGGACGGTTTCTTAAAGGCCTGGCTAAAGTCCACCAGTGACGGGAAAGTAACTGACACCGTTCTGGACACTGAATTTGATCACTATGTGCGTGGATTGAAATGGGATCTGATAAAAAATAAAGTCGCTGACGACAACGGCATTAAGGTAGAGGCAGATGAGGTCAGAAACAAGGCTAAGGAAATGATTATTAGCCAATTCGGAGGCCAGGCTTTTGCCGATCAACTCAAGGATAAACTTGATGGAATTGCCGATAATTATCTTTCAAACGAAAATGGTCAGAATTTTATGCGGTTGTATAACCAGTTGAGGAGTGAAAAAATCCTTCAGTATATCCGTGAAAAAATCACGGTTGAAGAAACCAGGATCTCTGTTGATGATTTTAAGAAAATCGTGGAGGAACATAAACATTGATAACGGGGAATATCCTGTGATTATATAAAATAAAGATCGGAGGAGAACGTCTATGGTTTTATCAGGAGCGCCCGGTAAAACCATTTTTGCTTTAGGATGGTTTTAAGGTTGTATTTTAAGTTGGGTATAGGTAAGATTGTCCACCCGGAATAGGCACGAAAACCTGCCATCCATCACTTTTAGAAAAAAATGTAACATTGCACTATGAATTATAACAACGAGTTTAGAAAATATGCTGTCCATCATCTGGGCATGAGCGGAAATACCATTGACGGTTACGCCCAGAAAATTGATAACATGACCCAGTATGTTATTGAAGAAAGGCCTGGAAATTTCCGCGCCATTGACGTTTTTACGCGTCTGATCTCAGACCGTATTATTTTCCTGGGAATGGGTATTGACGACCAGATTGCAAACCTGATCACCGCCCAACTTCTTTTCCTGGAGTCATCCGATCCCAAAAAAGATATTATTATGTATATCAATAGCCCGGGTGGCTCGGTGTATGCCGGCTTAGGTATTTATGACACCATGAACTATGTAAATCCCGATGTAGCTACCATCTGTACAGGCCTGGCAGCTTCTATGGGAGCCGTTTTACTGGCTGCCGGAGCAGCCAAGAAAAGGTCTGGTTTACCCCATTCCAGAATCATGATCCATCAGCCCATGAGTGGCATGCAGGGCCAGGCATCGGATATGGAAATCTCTCTGAAACAGACGCTTGAGGTAAAAAAAGATCTCTATCTTATTTTGGCAAATCACAGTGGTCAGAAATTCGAAAAAATTGAAAAAGATGCTGACCGGGATTATTGGATGAGATCAAGCGAGGCCAAGGTGTATGGTTTAATTGATGAGGTTTTGGAAAGAAAGACACCTAATAAGGCATAATAATGTGGTAAGAATCGATGAGTTTTATTGCGTACCTTTGTGAATTGAAAACATATCGGTTTTATAATTTTTGATAACTTTTATGGCTGAAGTAACTTGCTCGTTTTGTGGAAGAAGTAAAAAGGATGTAGATCTGATGATATCGGGCATTCACGCCCATATTTGTGATAAATGCGTCACACAGGCAAGCCAAATCCTGCAGGAGGAGAAGAAAAGCAAGACCGAGGCTGGCTTTTCTCCGAATTTTAAGCTGATTAAACCCAGGGAAGTAAAAAAGTTCCTGGATGAGTACGTGATTGGTCAGGATGAAGCCAAAAAGATCATCTCCGTGGCTGTTTACAATCATTATAAACGATTAACGCAGCGAAAACTTGACAGTGATGTCACCATTGAAAAGTCCAATATAATCATGATAGGTGAGACTGGAACGGGTAAAACTTACCTGGCTAAAACATTAGCCAAGATCCTTCAGGTGCCCTTTTGTATTGCGGATGCCACCGTGTTAACCGAAGCAGGTTATGTTGGTGAAGATGTGGAAAGTATCCTTACCCGACTCCTTCAGGCTGCTGACTATAATGTCGAAGCTGCCGAACGTGGAATCGTGTACATTGACGAAATAGACAAAATCGCCCGTAAATCTGACAACCCTTCGATTACCCGCGATGTGAGCGGCGAAGGCGTGCAGCAGGCATTGTTGAAATTACTTGAAGGAACGGCTGTAAATGTGCCTCCCCAGGGAGGTCGCAAACATCCGGATCAGAAGATGATCACCGTAAATACGGAAAACATTCTTTTTATCTGTGGGGGAGCTTTTGAAGGAATTACCCGATTCATTGGCAACAGACTTAACACTAAACCCCTTGGATTTATTGCGGCACATGATGGCTTGCGTCCCGGTGATATTGACAAAGAAAATCTGCTGCAATTTGTTTCCGCCCAGGATCTGAAAAGTTTCGGCTTAATACCCGAACTTATAGGTCGTTTGCCGGTAATCTCTTATCTCAATCCACTGGACAAAGAAGCACTTCGGAGAATTCTTACCGAACCGAAAAATGCACTGGTCAAGCAATATCAAAAGCTTTTCGAAATGGAGAACATTGAGCTTGACTTTAAAGAGGGTGCTATTGAATTTATTGTCGAAAAAGCACTGATCTTTAAGCTAGGCGCCCGTGGTCTCCGCAGCATCTGCGAAGCCATCATTAATGATGCTATGTTTGAAATGCCTTCCGAAAAAACCTCTGAAAAACTTAGTATTAATCGCGCCTACGCAGAAGAGAAGTTTAGCAAATCACAGTACAGTAAACTGAAGGTGGCTTAAATGCTTTAATTTAATGTGTTGATGTGCGCAGGTGCTGATGTATTGGGATTGTGCGGGACAAACGATTTGCATACATTTTTTTTGGCTTGGCACTTCTCCCTTGAAGTTCCGTCTGTTCGAGGGAAACATGAGCACTTCAACACATGAACACGTCAGCACATTACTTCAAGTAATTAACCATAAGTCTCGCAGCATTTTCAGAGGCGGAACCAGTATCCAATAGTTTAAAGATGTCCTCGTAATCCAGTAAAATTCTTTTTCGGTAAGGGCCTTCCACGACAATATCAATTAATTCTTTTGAAACGCGCTCAACATTGGCATCGTCCTGAATTAATTCCCTCACCACCTCCCTGTCAGCGATAAGATTAACCAATGATATAAACCTGACTTTGATCACTCTCTTTACAAATGCATAGGTGAGCGCGGTGGCTTTATAGACTACGATCTGTGGCACTTTGAATAAAGCGGTCTCCAACGTGGCCGTTCCCGAAGTAACGATGGCAGCATGCGCGTGCACCAAGAGGTTGTAGGTATCCTCCTCCACAAGCTTTACGTTCGAAAAATGAGACAAGGGTAAGTATAATTCTTTGGAAAGATTATTTACGGTAGCCACGGCAAACTGATACTGCGGAAATTTTTCAACCACCGCTCTCAATAGCGGCGTAATCATCACCAGTTCCTGCTTTCGGCTGCCAGGCAATAAAGCAACGATGGGGCTATTTGTATCTAGCTTGTTGCGCCCGACAAAATTCAGGTCAGGCTTGTGTGATTTAACGGCATCCAAAACCGGGCTCCCGACATAGTCGACATCCCAGTCATACTTCTTATAAAAATCTTTTTCAAACGGCAGGATAACAAACATCCTGTCGACATTGGCCTTTAGCTGACGCGCGCGCCCCTGGTTCCAAGCCCAGACTTTGGGAGTGATGTAATAAAAAACTTTTATCTTTTTGTTCGTGCCGAACCGCGCAATCTGGCGGTTAAAGCCCGCATAGTCAATCAGGATAATGACATCCGGTTTATAGGTGAGAATATCCTTCTGGCACTTTCGGATGTAGGCGGCAATTTTAATGATGTTCAGAAGAACTTCCGCGAAACCCATGACAGCGAATTTGGCATAGTGCACAAATAATTCAACTCCCGCTTGTTGTAGATACTCTCCTCCAAATCCCCGGAAACTGGCATTGAGATCATGTTTTCTAATCGCCTTCACCAGGTTACCCCCATGGAGGTCTCCGGATCGTTCACCTGCTATAATGTAGTATCGCATCAGTTGGCTTCGTACCTGGGTTTAAAATTTCTTAATGTCACTCGCCAAAATACTCGACATAGTTCCGGGGCGTTTCATACAAACGAATAGAATGAAGTTTCCCTGATGCGGTAACCTCTGGGATGTGGATAGCGAGAATTTTCCAGATCTCCATGATCAGGTTTTCACAACTTGCCAGCTTATCTTTCATGAAATCCACATCCAGATTCAGATTCTTGTGATCAAGTTTATCAATTACCTCCGATCTTATAATGGAACTTAACTTTTTAAGGTCCACCACGAATCCTGTTTCAGGATCCGGTATACCCTTGAGGGTTACAATTAAATCAAAATTATGACCATGCCAGTTTTCGTTGGCGCACTGACCGAAAACGGCAGTGTTTTTTTCTTTACTCCAGGAGGGATTATAAAGTTTATGGGCAGCGTTAAAATGTTCCTTTCGGGATACGTAAACCATCGGATTCCTATTCTCCGGCAAATATACGGCTATAAAAATGCACTAAACAAAACTGGGAAAAAATGGTGGATCCCCAATTGTCGTAGAGATTAATCTCCCATAGTCAACAGGATTTGACCCCGATAAAGAGGCCAGGTGATCTATAGAATTAATTTTAGTCGCACAACATGATAGAATTATAAAAGTCTACAAGGAACCTTAAATCCTTTTCTTCATTCAAATTCAAATGATTTTTCCTGACAAACTCTTTTACCTTCTCTTTGCCGGCGATTAAACGCTGGATTGCTTTTTTGTTCAATTCGACCATGGTTTTATCCTTTAGCAAGTACAACTTTGATTTTTTAACAATTAGGCCGTACTTACTTCCCAAGTTTAGCGCAACGTTATAGTCAGCCTTAAGAACATCAATGTAATGCTGCTTTAACAAGCTTGACATCATTCCCATAAATCAAACAAAAGCTTTCCAATCTGTTCCCATTCAAGGTAAACTGGTTACAATTCGTATATACCTCACGGGCTTTAGTATCAGGATTGATCCACTCGTATGTAACAACCTTATCAACATTCAAAAGTTTGACCCCGTAATCCGAATTTATTTCAATCATATTGGTCATTAGATCCACCTTAATGGAGACACCTTCCAATTTATCCGTACTAAAAGACTCCCGTTTAAAATTGATGTTTGAATGGATCCATCTTCATTCAGGTAAACGGATCCTTTGGCCAAAGTCTCAGGTTTTGGGTTCATCGATCTAATAAATCCAAATTGATCAATTACGGGTGTGACTACAGAGTTTATCTTTGCCCATCCATTTGCAAAAAACAGCGATGCGAAAAGCGAAGCAAAAAGATGGTGCATAGTATTAAAGTATAGATTATAAAGTGTCAAACATGATGGCTTGAATTTGCCTGGGTTATTTTAAAAGTAAAAGGACTGTCTTTCAAAAGAAACAGTCCTTTATCAAAAAGTAATACGATACTGATAATAAGAATTAATGCTCGTCTTCGAGAAAACCGGTCCTTCTGTGACCCGCGATTACATATTCAGTGCCATACGCCGGGCTGTCATCACTGAAAGATGAAGAAAAGTAAATGCTGTCAGTTTTAACACCACTGGTGGATTTTCCCTGCCCTAAAAATACGGCTCCGTCTGTTATCGTCACCTCACTATCATTGGAAGCATTTTTCCCTTCCGTTACAGAAAATGTTTTGGATGCTTTGTCAAAGGCTGCCTTTACCTGGAATTGCCAGAAGTTACCGACATCATAAACCCACAGGCTATCCGCAGTATTCAATGACGTGTTAAAGGTCATTACTTTAATATAACTTCCAATGATATTATCATTTTCATCAATTACGCCATCTCCATCATCTACATAAACTCTAACTCACCATTCACCGGCAACCTCTTGTGTGGCAGTCCCTCCTGGTTCAGGATCTTCCTGGCAACCTATCGTAAAAAAAGCAACACTGACTAAAAATATATATCCGATTATCTTTTTCATTGTCTCGCTATTTAATTTATAATTGAACTTGCTTCAGGGTGACTTTGAAAGTATACGGTCCGGTAATTTATCGTCTTGGCAGCAGGGTCCACATCCATTGTGGTAATGGTAGCGTCACCACCAAAGCTCCCCACCGCCGAAGAATGTATTGTAATCATATGGCCCTGCCAGAAATAAATCTGTTTTGGAGGCATCTCCTGCGTGTTCAAAAGAGGCGGTTACACCCCTCTCATACATGGCTTGAGCATCTCGGGTACCCCAACCTCTTTCAATTGCTTCTGCTTGCAGAAAGTAGCTTTCCGCTTCAGAGATAAAGTAAACAGGATCGGTAGCCTCTACTTTTCCAGTAGAGATCGTGAGGGGAGGCAAGGCAGTAGACGTAGCGTTGAAATCACCCTGGTTCATAACTTTATAACCACCCGCCTCGGCGGCATTATAAATTTTATATAGCCTTGTGGTATCATTATTCTCATTGAGCAAATCAAATAATGTTCTACTGGCCTTCAGGTTTTGATTAGTATTTAGATGCCTCTTATCCATTTCATAAAAAGGATTGCTTTTACTGGCCTGGTCTGCAAATTCATCCATAGCAGCATCGTCTGAAAGAAATTCTGCACCAGATGCGTATAAAGCCTGGATGGCAGCAGCAGCCTTGGACGGATTTTGCTCGGCATACCTTAAATAGATTTTAAGTTTCAATGTATTAGCAAATTGAATCCATTTATCAATGTCACCGCCAAAAACAAAGTCGGCATGTCCTGGGTTCGTTACGGTCTCAGCACCAAGATCTTTTGCTAAAGCGTTGTCTAATCTTACTATTAAAGAATCGTAAATAGAGACACTCGATTCAGAGGCTGGCTCGCTGATCCCATCATCACCTCTCAAGGCTTCAGAGAATGGTATGTCGCCCAATATGTCTGTTGTCACGTGGAAGCCATACACCTGCAGCACGGTTGCGGTGAGATATAAACCCCAATCTTTTGATCTGGCTGACCGATCTTTCACATACTCCAAATCATTGAGGCCGCCGGCATAAAGCTCCTGCCAGTCAATGTCATAGTCCCCGGGTGTAAAATAAAAAGCGTCCACATCCTTGTACTGATTAGACGGATTGTTTTGGGCATAGTACTGATGAATTCAATCCAACTTTTTAATTGTTGAGTGATAAAAAATTGTTGTGACAAAACAAAATCATAAAACTAAGAAAGATTATACCCCATGAAGCGTTAAAATTGATCCGCTATTAGTAACCTAAAGAGGAGGAAATTTTTTTTAAGAGAACTTCTAAAATCCTGATAAAGAAGATTGATTGGATAACAGAGAAGAAAGTAAAACAGAAAAAGCGGCGTTTGCTTAATATGAAAATGGCGTGGACTAGAGTTTCCGTTAAAATGTAGCGGCCAGGGCAGGCGGAAAGTAACAACATTGAACTGGTTAAAGATTTTTTAGACTCAAAATCCTGCGCGCAGAATAATCCCTCACTCCCCCCATAATAGGTTAGGGGTTCATCCTGCAAAAAACTTTTTATGGCCTATTTAATCCTGCCACCAGGCAGGCTTGCGCGTGGTGGCAATACCAAAAGAATATGCCCTGCAATCGGTGCATTCTTCTGCGGGCGATCCGGGACCGTAATTCACCAGACAATCAGCCTTTAAGGTATTTTCCACACCGTACGAAAGCTCCTCTTTTTTGAAATACCATTGCTTCGCCTGTTCAGTCACAACTCCAAAAAAACCCGAAACATTCTTTTCTCCCGATGGAGAAGAAGAAGAAGAAGAAGAAGAAAAATTAGTCTTTAAATTGTACGGAGGAATATCGACGAGGGCACTTCCTTCATTGCGATCTTTCATTTCTTTCCAAAAAGAATAGTAAGGCTCATTCATAACCTGTTGTGTGATCAATACAGAAAACTTTTCAAAAATTCTTTCATTCCTGATCGTTGGGAAGAAGAAAAGATCCTTAACGTATCTTCCCGATTTATCAATTTGAAGTCCATACGATTTCAGATGAAATGCATCTGTAGCCCAGCATTTATAAACAGGAGAATTTCTGGAGATTAAAGGAGCAACATAGATCCACATAGGGGCGTATGTCCAACGGTAATGAATGGTTCCACCTGAAATATTTTTTGGAATCTGAATATTGGCGGACACACCTTTAATCGATTTGAGCACCCACTCGCTGGACTCCATGATGTATGTTTGTCTCTCAGTTTCGGTGAAACCCACTTCACCTATTGGAGGAGCATCAACCTGCGGCAAGGACACCCATTCCGATTCATAAACAGTTTCATCCGTTAATAAAATCCGTAGCTTGTATTGTATGCCCCGCTGAGCCTTGAATTCCGCGTCGAGCAGAGAATAGATTCCTGTCACACCTTCCGTATAAGGCCATACTTCATTGTCATTGCTCCATAACTCCACAACGGCCCCGGTAACAGGAATTGCGCGGGTATTTGTGACGTCACCAGTTTCACTGAGTTTCACCGTGAAATATCGTCCATCAGAGGGATAGAGAAGTGTTTCGTCAAAAGATTTGTCGGATATATAGGCCTCGACCACCAGACTTGGTTTGTTGTCATGGGCAATGAATTCATAAGGCTCGAGACAGCCACCAATGAGAAGGAATAAAGAATAAAATCCAAGCTTTTTTAACATATATCAAAAACGAAAATTATAACCAAGGGAAGGAAAAACTGTTCCCAGAACAGACAGCTTTTGCGCTGTTCCGTAACGGGTGAAAGTGATTGAATAGGTATTCTTCCGGCCGTAGGCATTAAAAATTGATAACACCCATTCACTTCTTAAAACTTTATTTTCCCTCGGTTTATCCTTTAGGGTTAAAGACAAATCCAGTCTGTGGTAGTCCGGTATCCGGAAATCATTGCGCGCCGAATAATTCAACACCGATAAATACGTGTCATAGCTGAATTTTGAAACAGGAATTGTAATGGGCCTGCCTGTACTATAATTAAAGTTGGCGGATAAAAAGAAACGGCCACCCACCTTGTAGTTCATTATCAAAGAAACATGATTTGGCTGATCGAATACGGACGGATAGAACGCTCCTGCGTTGATCGTGATGCTTTTATTTTCGGAGTTAAATTTTCTAAGGCTTCTTGAGTAGGTGTACGCTAACCATCCATTCATTCTGCCCACTGATTTTTTCATCAGGATTTCAACACCATATGCTATGCCATTTCCCTGTGCTAGCCCGGATTCCAAAGAAGGATTGAGCGTAATGTCTGCCCCTTCGATATAATCTACCGCCTGATCAATTTGTTTGTAAAATCCCTCAACCGATAACTCATAACGGTTTTCCTTTATATTTTTAAAGATCCCCAACGAATACTGATCCCCGACCTGTGGCTTTAAATACGGCCCACTGGTCACCCAATAATCTTGTGGCGTGCTCGAGGATGTATTCGAAATCAAATGCAGATACTGGTATCCCCGGTAGTAGCTGGCTTTCAAGGATGTGCCCGGGTCTAGCAGGTATCTTACAGACACTCTGGGTTCAAGTCCTTGATACTTTTGTATAACCTTCCCACGCTGATAGGAAATCGTATCCGCAATGGCCGGGTACCTGCCGTTCATTTCATCATAATTGAAGGTATAAATATCATCTTCGCCGAGCCTGACAAAATAAGAATATCGAAGTCCCGCAGATAAAGACCATTTTGTAGATAATTGAAAATCATTTTGTAGATAGATAGCGGTTTCAACAGATCGTTGATCGTTCATATCCTGGAATTCTATATTATCCACATCATCATCCGGCATTAGTTTTCCTGGTTCCAGCAGGGTCCCGTTTGCTTCAATTCCGGCGACTAACTTAGACTCCTCGTTAAGGTTGCGAGTAACATCATACTTAAGTCCGAGGTTGCGGATGGAATTCCGGTATTGGAACCCTTCAATTTCACTGATGCTGTGAACTTCGCTGAAATAGTTACTTGAAAAAGCGGTGAGTGTTGAGAAAACTTTCGCATTAAATGTATGATCCCATCTTACTGAAACATTATTGGTTGACCAGCTAAAGATAGAATCTGTGGCAAGTTTAAAGTCATCATAGCTATAGTACCCAGACAAGGTCAGATAATTATTTTCATTTATTGTGTGGAAAATCCTGGCGGTCAGGTCACGAAAGTTGGCGGAACTGTTTTTCAGTGAAATATTGTCAGTTGACTTAATCAACCAGTTACAGTATGAAAATCGTCCTCCGACCAGGTAAGAAGATTTGTTTCTCACAATCGGTCCTTCAAAAGTTAACCGGCTTGATACGAGTCCGACACCGCCGGATACGCCATGTTTTCCGGCATCTCCATTTCTCAATGAAACGTCGAGAACAGAGGCTATACGACTCCCAAAATTAGCCGGGCCGCCGCCTTTATACAGGGTTACATTGTTTACCATATCCGGGTTAAACGCAGAAAAAAAACCGAAGAGATGGGAGGGATTATAAATGGTAGCGCCGTCCTGCATCACAAGATTTTGGCCAGATTCTCCTCCTCTCACATTAAAGCCTGAAGCTAATTCGCCTACCGTATTTACGCCGGGTAAGGTAGTGAGGCTGCGAATCGGATCTATTTCTCCTAAAAATGCAGGCAAAGCTTTAATGGTGGCAATGCTTAGGTTTTCGACCCCTGTGATTTTTTCAGTCACATTCTGATCCATTCTTTCGGCGGTAATGGTAACGCTTTCCAATTCTCTTGACTCCGGAAAAAGGAAGGCCGCAATTTTTTCTTCCCTGCCATATGAACTGAATCCAATTATATAATGATTGGCCTCATAGCCAACATACGCTACGTCCACTTCTAAAATTTGATTTTGGATATTAAAGATCTCAAATTCACCGTTAATATCTGCCTCGGCTCCTATTTTCAACTGGGGCAAATAAATCTTCGCACCGATTAACGGGTCTTTGCTTCTACCATCAAGCACCGTTCCCTTTAGTGACAACCGTGCCAATTCGGAACCTTTAAAAAGGAGAAAATTCTCTTTTTTAAGCGTATACTTTTCAGCGAGGGCTTTGTCGATGATAAAAGTTACTGCGTCATTCAGCCTAATGACCTTGTAATTTATCAGGTAATCATTTAGGAATTCCGATAACCGCTGCTTTTGGGTAATCTTCATCACGGTCAACGCACGCATTTTTTTTTCGTCCCCTATAAAATCAATAGAATAGGTGTCCTCAAGTTCCTTCAAAAATTCCGAGAAGACTTTTCCGTTATCCGATACATCGACAAAAATTTCTTTGATAGTTTGCCCAAAAGTGACAGAAGGAAAAATTGTAATCAATAAAATAAATAAAACTCGTTTCATTTGTAACAGCGGGCAACTAGGAATCGAGTGAAATGCAATTTATGGTTGGTTGATGTGAAAGTTTTCTTCTGTCAAAATATGCTTAATAAAGTCTGAATTAAATTAGGCACAGGGTTGGGCCCATACCACATAATAATCGCAAAAAAAAAAGAAGGTACCTTTTTATAAAGGCACCTTCTTTCATTATACGCCAGCTAGTCTAGTTAACGTCCCAGAATACTTTTGTTTGCACATCGTCAGACCCACCAATCATTTGGATTGCCTGGGTTAGATTTTCTTTATTTAGGGTTGCCTCTTCTATCGGGAAAATAAAACGGTTAGGAATATCCGCATAGGTTAAAAGCGGAGGCACATTAAATCCTGTGAAATCCAGGCGTCTCCACACACTCCAGCCTTCAAAACCCCGGTTAAAGAATGCGATCCACTGTTGAGTTCCGATCTTCTGCTTCCAGTCGCCTGAAGCGGTAGCGTAAGCTACTGCAGGTCTTGCCAGGTAAGTGCCAATATTTGCAGCAGCAATTCCCCAATATTCCATAGAGGCAGTGATGGCTGTATTGTAATGCTCTCCTGCTGTTCCTGTTACTGTGAAACCTCTTTCCTTGGCTTCTGCCATCAGGAATTCAACTTCTGAATAATCCATTATAAGACCTTCCAGTTCAGGATCGTAGAATACATCTCCGATATGGGATCTCTGCGCAAAGGTATTGGCCGTTCCATAAACACCACCGGAGTAAGTGACACCATCCGCCAAGGGTTCTGCAAATACGGCAAGCCTCGGATCAGATAACGCTACAAGTTTATCAATGAATGTATTGGCTACCACATAGTCTGCACGTCCGCTCTGAACCAGATCCTCGTGAATCGGGTTGGTGTTTGGGAAGGCATCCAGATAAGTGATGGAGGCATTATCATCATTGTTATCAAACACACCGCCGGCGATTGCCTGAGAAACCATAGTTCCCGCTTTGCCCGGATCCACATCCGCAATGGTGATGGCCATCTTTAATTTTAATGAATTGGCAAACTTGAGCCAAGCGCCCGAATTTCCCTCATAAACTGGATCCTGACCCTCTGGCCAGG
>JBDSIM010000263.1:0-16476 GCA_039917935.1 Cyclobacteriaceae bacterium
CTATTCATCATCCTTTTCATCGTATTGATTTTACATACAATGATAGTAGATGCGCAATCCTTTCAATTCAAATCTAAAAATCCATATAAAGGTTTTGTAGCTAATTTTGGAACGCGTTCCTCTAAAATAAACAGTACCATTCAGAAAATTAATCAATCCAGCCTGCTGCAAACCGGTGGACAGATCGGCCTTATCTTTGGCAACAGCATCGTTCGTTCAAAAATTGGTTTACTGGGTTATTATTCCTCCGCAGGAAATACGGCAGGTACAGTTGACTTGTATGAATCAAATGCTTCTGTTAATTTTTACCCGCTTTCATGGATATCCAAAAAAATAACAATGGTAGAACCCTATATCACGGCCGGGCTGGATTACGATCAGTTTAAATTTTATGGATACTATTTAAATCAGGAACCCGGACAAATCAATTACAGCCATGCCGAAGCGCCTTACCTGGGAAAAATGAAACAGGTCAATGGTACTGTCGGAATGGGCATCGAATTGAAATTAATGGATCGTTATGATTTTGTACACCTTTTTTCAGAGATAAGGTATGGACATAACCTATCAGCCAAAGCCAAAAATGCTGAATTCATGAATACTGAAATAAGCAATCAAACACAGATCATTTTGGGAATTTGCTTCGGAGCCCATCGCTGAAACGCGGATAACTTAAGCTTTTAAACCGGAACTGATGAAAACAAAAATACTGATTACAATGCTGGCGCTTCTTCTTACGGGCGCATTCACCTTTGCACAGAGTATGGTAACGGCTATACAAATGGAGTATACGGTAGCCGGTACTCAATATGGAAGTTCGTTCATATATGAATCAAAAAAGCAATGGGGACTGGGAGTATTTTATCAGGTTGGGGTAACACAATCCGTTGAGATTTTTGACAAAGATCAATTTTATGGCGCCCAAATTCAATTTCCGCTGGTAAAATCAGAGCGGATATCGTTTTTCACTTCGCTCAGGGGAGGTTTAGTGAATGACAAATTTCTGGTTGTTGTTCCGGGATTGGAAACAAGAATAAATGTGGGAAAACGATTGGGAGTAGCCTTTGGTATGAGTTTGCGCATGAACTATCCTTCCGTTTCATCGAAGCTGATTTGCAAACTTTTTTGATCTGAAGTTTTATCGAAAAAACTATGAACCTGAAACTCATATTATAAAATGAAATCATTAAATGGATTAATGATCCTCTTCTTTTCTTTATGGATAGGCATATATTCTTCTGCCTATGGTCAATCGTCCCAGCGTGTAACCCATGTCGGACTTGAAGCTTCATTTGGTCTTCATGGCTTTTCAATGAGTGACTGTGATACAAAGTACATGAAACCCAGGGCTTTGACCCGTGGTGGATCTATTGGTTTTGTAGCTGGGAACAAATTACTGAGAGCAAGGATCCGGGCTGCAGGTTTCTATCAATCAACCGGATTTACGCGTATTGGCTTTAACCTGATAGAATCAGAGGCCTTGGTTAATTTTTACCCATTAGAATTTTTCAGGACCAGAAAAAATGTGCTTGATATTTATGTTACAACCGGAGTTAAGCTGAACAACTTTAAACTAAACGATAAAAACACTTACAGGGATATAGACCTTCACCCAAATTTTAACGATTCAAATACACATCCTGGTAAAGAGAAAGTATTAAGCCAGGTTGCCGGTTTGGGCATAGAATTTCTCCTTCCGAATAAGGTGAAATCCGTCCATCTCTTTGCCGAGGCAATCATCTCCAATCCAATATATTCCTCTGCTACCATTTCTGAATTTTATGAGGCCTGGTCCCAGGGAGAGACGTGTTTCAATATCGGAGTAAGGTTTGGATCAAAACACACTGGGAAAGCTGATTGTAAAACTCAAAGTTTTTAATAAAATGAACTCACCACTGATCACTCTATTGACCATTGTCACTCCGTGAAAAAATTTAATCAAACCTTAATTATATTAAGTACACTATTCATCTCATTAATCGGTTGTGAACCCGATCCTGAAGAGCTTTTTATCCGGCACTTCTTAATCCGTAGCGGAGAACATTATTCTACCCCAAGGTTGGTTGAGATACTCCAATCAGACAGGCTGGTGTTCAGGGCAAAATTTGATGAATCGGCTATGTATGATTTTGGCGATGCAGCCTTGCAAAGCAATAAAAATAAATTAATGGGGATTTCAGATTGCAATTCATTACACCATCAGAACAGCGCACGTTTTGCATGGCAATGGTTTAACGACCGGTTAGAAATTTATGCCTATTGCTATGTGAACAGTATTCGTATGGAAAATTTTATTGGCACAGTAAATCTGAATGAAGAAAATCTTTATGAGATCATATTGACTGACAATGAATATGTTTTTTACATGAATGGGCAAAGGATAACCGCCATCAAACGGGGAGATGTTTGCAGTAAAGGCGTATATTATATGCTGTATCCTTATTTCGGAGGTTCACTTCCTGCACCTCATAATGTGAGGATTGATGTGTCGGTTAAAATGACGAATTAGGAATGACCAATGCCTTTTACAGTACAAGATCCGAAGTAGGTGTCCATGGACAATTATAAAGTATAAACAATTTAACAATATGGAACAGCATTATGATGATGCCAAACACCACTTCCTTGGGGATTTTCCAGATGTTTTACCCATTGAACAGGCTTACGTTCATATTGGAATGTACCTTGGCTGGGTGATTGAAAATGACTTGTATTCAGAATATTTTAAAGAGGAGGCCTCTTGTCAGATATTTCGTTTTAGAAGAAAAGAAATTTCATGCACCATCCTCAGCGAAATATGGAATGGCTATTTAGACCTCAAGTTTTTGAATACGGCAGGTAACAGTTTTACATACCATTACTATGGCAGCGGTCAATATCGCAACGACTATGAAGAAGTTTTAGGAAAAAACTTACCATCCATTTATCATGTGAATGATAGTTGGCAAAATTATGATAAGATAAAAACTCGCATCAATATACGATTCAATGATTGGAAAAACACCAGTAGGCAAATTACTCCATGCAGATTTTTTCTTTTCTAATAGACGATTATTGCAAACGGCAGGCTAAAATCAATCGAATTATGGTGATCAAATTGAGAGTTGTTTGCGCGCGTATTTATCCTGAGGCTAGAAATAATATAACCCCGCAGGACAGATTCATTAAAGGATCCCCGACCTGTTGATCTGTCAACTTAATGCTCCGACTTTTTATATTTATATACCAATGATCTTCAGCCTTACAGCAGCAGAAAACCTAGGGAAAACTCCTATTTTTTATAGTTGTAAATTCAGCATTCTACTGGTGGGGTACATATAATTTTATGATAGTTTTAACCCTGAATCAATCTTCAAAAGTATGTTATCAATACGTAAAAATGATACGGTTATTCTGGCCGGTGGCGTCAGTGCTAAGGTAATTGACATTATTACAACAGAGCTAATAAATGTTTACAAAATCAAAAAATTAACTGATAATCAGATTCTTTATGTTGAAGACAATATGGTGCGTTTGGAAAAACAGTGCACGAAGAATTTTATATTAATGATTTCCAGGGAGGCGGTCAACTTCCTGCGATACACCTTAAAATTAAGGTGGTTTATTTAATGGGCATAAGTATGAAATTTAAAAAGATCAGTCGCCAATGCAAATTCAATATTTTCGGATGAAGACGGTTTATATTTCATTATGAAATATAAACCGTCATAAAAAAGATCTTCTCTCCTGAAGTTATTCAAAACCTTCTCCAATAAATCCTAATCCCTGGCAAGGACTATATCCGCTAGAGCGGCTGCAGGAGTACTGACTGTGGGTGCTGGGGAAACTTTTGTTGCAAGGAAATAGGAACACCATATTAATCCAGGAGTTCGGGATTGCATTGGGTGGATTAGGGTCTGCGCGGGTAAAATTAAAAAGAACAAAAATAGGCGTTCAAATTGATTTATCTAAGAGCTTGTAAGGATGCCCTTAGATGTCGGCGATAAGGTTATTTTTTATTGCATACTTTACAAGTTGCGCTACATTTTTCAGGCCAAGCTTATCTAGTATATGACCTTTATGGGTTTCTACCGTCTTTATGCTGATGAATAATTCCTCGGCAACTTCTTTATTACTTTTTCCGTTTGCAATAACAGAAAGCACCTCCAATTCACGCTTTGTTAAAGCCTTTAAATACAAATGTTTTTGCCTCATATCGCCGCTCTTTTCCTTTCGATAAAAATCTTCGAATACAAGGCTGGTTATCGCTTCATTAAAATACTTTTCACCTTTATGAACTGCCCGTATCGCCTCTAGCAGGATTTCTTTCCCTACATCTTTTGTTAAGTAGCCATCAATTCCGACCTGAATACCAACGGAGACAAATTCCTTTTTAATCTCAGATGATAACAAAATTATTTTTACCTGATGATTGCGGTCTTTCAACCACTTCGTTGTTTCGATGCCTGTCATTCCTTTCATGATTATATCCATAAGGATGACGTCAGGGTTAAAAGTTTGGAAGGTATTAAGTAGCTCCTCTCCACTTGGGACAGCACATACGACCTCTATATCATGAACTTGCTGAAGCATTATTGCCATCGCATCACGAATTAAACAGTGATCATCTACGAGCGCTATTTTGATTTTTTTCAATTGATTCATTGATAAGCATTTTTATTCTGGATATCAGATTGTCATGATTGAAGGGCTTATGTAATAATACATTAGCCCCCGCATCAATCGCTTTTTGATCATTTTCTTCATTCATATCCGCAGTTAAAATAATTATAGGGGTCATGGTGCTACGTATATTTTGCCTGCGAAAATGGCCTATAAACTCAAGCCCATCCATTTCCGGCATAATCAAATCCGTCATTATAAGATCGGGAACAAATTCCCTTAAAGAATTTAATGCGTGCAGCCCATTCCGGCATGTGCGTACTTCGTAGCCTTCCATATATAAAAAGTCCGCTATACTTTCCGCCAGAATCCTGGTATCTTCAATAATCAAGATTTTTTTACGCATATGTTTGTGCAGGAATAGTTACTGAAAATACCGATCCTTCTCCAGGGTCGCTTTTGACCGTAATACTCCCATCCAAAAGGTCGATTGCTTTTCGTACAATAGATAATCCTAACCCTGTTCCGGCTATTGCCGCCGCGTTTGTTCCGCGGTCAAACGGTAGAAAAATTCTTTCTTGATCTTCCATTGGGATTCCCATTCCTTCATCGCGGATATCGAAAGTAATAGAAGAACTATCTCCGTGAACATTTAAAAAGACCTCATTTTTGCCAGGAGAAAACTTAATCGCATTACTTAGTAGATTAATAAAGATATTTTGCAAAAGATCTCCGTCTGAGCATATTTCAGGTTGCAGGAGATCTACTTTACACTGAACTTTGTGGGTATTTTTGAATTGATTTTCGACATCCTCTTTAATAGAATTAACAAGATGCCTTAAGTCCATTTTATTTTTTGAAACCTGTATTTTTCCAGACTCATTTTTGCCAATCGTTAGTAAGTCCTCCAAGAGATGTGTCATATGATTCACCTGAGATTCGATGATATCAAGTTTTTTGTCGATGGCCTCTTGTTCCAGCCTTTTGCGATATCTCTTTATATAGTTAGCGGAAATACTTATGGTAGACAACGGTGTACGGAATTCATGTGAGACGATGGAAGCAAAACGGCTTTTTAATGTAACCAATTCTTTTTCCTTTTTTAAAGCTGTCTGAAGTTCCTCAGTACGCTCCTTTACGATTTCCTCCAGCGATTCCCTGTATTGTGTGAATTCTGTAATATCCTGACCTACAAAGAATACACTTTCGGTTTCTTCCATTGCATTTTTACGTGGTGTGGCATTTAGAAGAATGACAATTTGTTTTTGTTCTTTTGTAAGCAGGGGTACTTCAAGATTGCTAAGAGGTTTCCCATCATAAACTTCGTTTACTTTTTCCTGTACTGCTAATCTATGGGTTTTTGGAACAAGTTCGTCAATGAATTTCTTCCTGAATATTTCACTTTTGTGAAAACCCGTTAACTCGGCAGCGCGGTTATTCCAATCATTAACATAACCATTTCTGTCCAGGCCAAATACAGGAGCGTTCACAGTCGCAATAAGGTTTGTCAGGTCAAGGGCTATAGAAGTAATTTTCTTCTCATATTCTTTTTGTAAAGTAACATCAGTTTCGACCGCTACATATTTGACGAGTTTATGCGCCGCATCAAATACTGGATTGATATTGATCTTTAGCCAAAATTTGCTGCCATCCTTGCCATAATTCAAAAGTTCTTCCGTAACGGATTGACCCTTTTCTATACTTTCCCGGATCCGGTTTAAAGCTGCCCTGTCTGTTTCCACCCCTTGAAGTATTCTGGGAGTTGTACCGATAATTTCATGAAGAAGATACCCTGTACGTTTTATAAAACCCTGATTTACCCACTCTATCTTTTCGTGTTCATCGGTAATAATTACGAGGTTGTCGGTTTTACTTGCCACAAGAGAAAGTTTTTCAATTTCCCGTAACGAAATCATTCGCTCGTCAATATCCTGCATAGCGCCGATCATCCTGACAGGTTGATCACCTTCATAAACCACATAACCCCTGTCGTAGGTAAATTTGTAATTGCCGTTAAAGCATTTATACCTGTAAATAGAATTCCAATTTGCCTTGACCTTGGCAAAAGTCTCCTTTATTTGGTTAACCACCTCATCTTTATCTTCAGGATGAATGTTATTAACCCATACATCAAAGGTGTGCGGAATTATTTTTTCATTATAGCCATAAATAGAATATAAACCATGGTTCCACTCAATAGCGCCATCCAATACGTTCCAATCCCAAATGGCATCGTTGATAGCTCTTGACAGGATTTCAAATTTTTTGTTTCCCTCCTCGAGTTTCCGGTTCAGGCTATTGATCATTATGTCTTTTCTACTGTTAGAAAAAAGCCCTTTCATTATATCTTGAATTTTCTTTTTATAGTTTAAGTTCATTTATAATAAGCTGAAAGTTGGGTGATATGGCCTAATTTATCGTTTGTCAATGGTTTAGAGATGAACTCCTCGACGCACTTATAAGTTTTTGACTTCTGGATGTCATCGTATTCCATAGAAGAGGTCAGCAAAAAAACTGAGCATTTGTCTAAAAATATATTCGGTAATTTCTGATATTCTTCCAAAAATACCCATCCGTCCATATGTGGCATGTTGATATCGAGGAAAATCACGGCTGGAAACCCACCTAATGCAGAAGATGCCCACTCTTTAAGTTGATCCAGCGCATAAATTGCATTTGTAAACGCCATCACACGGTAAGTGTAAGTTTTTTCAATTATTTTAGTGCTAATCATATTGGCAATTGGATCATCGTCAATCAAGACAATAGTTTTTATTTGTTGTGTGCTCATAATTTTTTTCAAGGTAAATTTTTAAAATCACCAACCCGATGATTCTTTGACGTGCAACCACTCCAAGATCAAACACTCAACATTTTTTCTTAATGGTAAATTTTTCCAGCAAAATAAGTCAATAATTTTGTATTTAACTTATCATCTCCCCATTCAGTAAAAAAAACAATTTCCAAATTGCATTCTAAGGAGTACAAGCCGTCAAAATATGTAGTAATTTTCATAGCTTTTGGAAAATGTATGAATTTTGCGTGAAAAGAGAAAAATGTTGTTTCATCCCATGAACCGTTAGTTGACTCAGCATGTGTAAGAGGGTTTTAAAAGTTTTATAAGTATTTTAAGATTTAGGTTTTCAAGCCAATAGTCCTCATTAAAAAGCAGAATAAAAAAATATTAAATAAATAGAGTTTCCCAATACGCCAATTTTCCTTCCCAATGACTTTGAAAGGTAGGGTAGGTAATATATAATTAACTCCCTATACCTCTTCATTTCTGCGCCGAAATACTTTTAGCTGTTCATAATAATGTGATCAAATAGTAGGCTTGTTCTCTGATTACCTCATGCCACAGATTAACGAATGTTAATTTCGGCACAAAAAAAGAATAAGGGTCGAAGGAGACAGCTTAACATTTAAAATTTGGAAAATGGATCGTATATCTTAAATTGTATTATCAAAAAATGAAGGGTACTAACTTTAAATATGAGCTTTTCTTCGAACTATCGCCCGACTTGCTCTGCATTGCAGGGTATGATGGCTATTTTAAAAAAATAAACTCGGCGGTTTCAGAACTGTTGGGTTATACTATGGAAGAATTGTACGCAAGCCCTATTAATGATTTCGTGTATCAGGATGACAAGGATATTACTTCGAAGGCCCGGAAGGAACTTACTCAAACCAAACCGCTATATAATTTTGAAAACAGGTATGTAACCAAAGCCGGCGAAATTGTTTGGCTAGCATGGACTTCCCATCCGGTAGACAGCGATCAATTGATTTTCGCCATAGCGAAAAATATTACATATAAAAAAACACTTGAGTTAGAAAGAAATACATTGCTTTCTAATCTTACAAAAGTTAATAAGGATCTTAAGCATTTGAATTATACTACTTCCCATGATCTTCGGTCCCCAGTAAACAATTTATTGGCAATTTTTTCTATGATTGATACCTCGCGGATCAGTGATCAAGAAACCATTGAAGTGATAGATATCTTACAATTAGCTGGTGAAAATTTAAAACAGACACTTAATAACTATGTTGACCTATTAAGTGAAAAACATAGCGAAGTTGCTGCTACTCTGGAGGAAGTAAATTTTACAGAAAGCCTGAATAATGTGCTTCAATCCATTAATTTTTTAATTAAAACCTCGAAAGTTATTATTCATGCTGACTTTTCTAAAGTGCCTAAAATTAAATTTAATGAAGCTTACCTTAAAAGTATTTTTCTGAATTTAATCACCAATTCAATTAAATATGCAAAATCCGATTGTCAGCCGGTTATCACATTTCAATCTGAAAAAATTAATGGTGTAACTAGGCTAATTGTTGCAGATAACGGGATAGGGTTTGATTCAGAGAAAGTGAAGGACGTAATCTTTGGATTACAGCAAAAATTTAACAACCATACCGATAGTAAAGGAGTAGGCCTTTATTTGGTTCACAGCCACGTTACAAGTCTAGGCGGAAAAATCGTTGTGGAAAGTAAAGTAAACGAAGGGACCAGGTTTATAATTTCATTTAAAGATTGACATTCCCACAAATGAAATGTGCTTTTTGTAAGTTGACAATCCCAGACTATAATGTACCACCCATTCCAGAGAAAATGTACCATTTAACCAGTCGACTTCATTTAGCTTCTATTTCTTGTAATCAATTATTATCCAAAGTAAGCCATTTATTTGACCCAATCTGATTTTAATTTAACTTGATTTAACCTCGCTGGCTTTAGTTAGCCTATTTTGAATTTGCATGGAGCTGTTTGGTCCTCCCTCATCTCATCTGCGTCCCTGATCCGATATTTTTCTTTTTTTCACCAGCCTCACCCGTCCAGGAAGTAGACTAATAACAATCGCAGATCACAAGCAAAGTTTTCTCCGAGCTCATCGAGGTTTCGATTCGACAAGCGTTGACCTGAGCATCACCTTCGGGAGGGGAAGTCCCGATACGGCCTGACCTTGGAAGCACCTTGCCAGAAAATTGCGAGCAATTAATAAGGTCGATGAAAAGAAGGAAGCACCTTTTGCAAAAAAAGACAAGGTACTCCTCGCGATGCATCTACCTTTCCCCGACCTTGCCACCATTAAGAATCCTGGCGATGTCCTCGTATCGGTAGAACATGATGCCGCCGAGCTTCTGGTACGGCAAGACGCCTTTGATACGGAAGTTTTGTAACGTGCCATGAGAGATTTCCAGAATCTTCCTGACGTCAGAGCTTTTCAACCATTCCTTTTGGGACGGATTGTTGCCAGGCTGGATCAACGTCTTCAGGTCTTCCAGCAACTGCAGACGAAACTGTTGCAGGTCTTCGATTGTAATGATTTGTTGCGCCATATGCTAAATGTTTTGGTATGGCGCTAAAGTGATTGAAAGGAAATTCCCCTGTTCACAAGTTGGTTGGAAGGAGGGAAAGATTTTTCTCAGGATGCCGTCCTTGGATGCGGTAAACCCCTAAACCCGCTCATTTGAATGCAATTTTGTAACTTTACTTCGTGTTCTCAAAGCATATGGCAACGACTTCATCTAATAAATCTGCTCCAAGATTATCCCGCTCGGCGTTCTGGGATATCGACCTCGACAAGCTTGACCTTAACCGGTATGGCGATTTTGCCATTATCCGGGTCTTTGAACGCGGCACCCTCAAAGACATCCAGGAAATCGTTGCTTACTTTGGAAAATCCAGGATCAGCGAAACACTTACCAACGCCTCCACTTTACAGCCAAGGGCAATTGCACTTGGGGAAAAATTACTTGACCTTTCCAGCAATCAATTTTCATGCTTAAAACCTTCACCACAACCGCCGAGCTATTCCAGGTACTGAAGGAATTAATCCCAGAATTGTCGTTACAAAAAGTTCTAATGGCGGTCATTAGAGAAAATGTAGTGAAAGGGTAAGATACTCAGTGCTTTAGATTGTTTTGAAATGCTTAAATTGGATAAGATTTTCTTACAATCGACATGGATTATCAAATTGAGTTTACGGATAAAGAAATCACTCCCTGGGCCGGCCTGTTGATGCTCAAAAAAATGCTTGTTAAAATGGAGTTTGATGGTTGCCTGGATGGCTTGAATTTGCCTGAACAAGGTTCAAACCGAGGCTATTCGTCTAAGCAACTGATCAAACAATTCATGACCAGCGTTTGGTGTGGGGCTAATAAATTTGAGCATACCGAAGTCACGCGTCAGGACGAAGTGATCCGTCAGTTTTGGGGCTTTGAAAGAATGGCTGGACATAAATCATTCCAGCGTTTCTTTAACAAGTTTGATTTGGCGGGCAATCAAAAAGTGTTCACGCCATTGTATCAATGGTTCTTTAAAAATTTACAGTTCAATAATCTCACCTTAGATGTTGATGGTACTATACATACCCGTTATGGAAATCAGCAAGGTGACTTCTCATTAGCCTCAATTTTTCGTTTGATTAATTCCTCAATTTCAGGTCGTGATATGCCGTAAGGCTTAAGATACCTGGCAGCAGCATTAAGATTATTCTTCAGCCTCCCTTTAAATTTCAATTCCTCGATCGTACCGCATTCACCAACTCTGACCACACGGATGCCAGTGCTTTGATAGTGTGTCGGCATGTGCGGCATTGGTGTGGTCTTCGAAGAAGCAACTCCTTTGTCGACTCAAAATGTCAGCTATAATATGTTTCCAAGAATTTAATTGTGTCCTTCTTGTCTTTGAAGGTTGCGTCAATTTTGTGTTTTAGCGATTTTGTCTATTTCAGATGAAAATCTTTATGCCCCGCCTGTCATCCGAGAATTAACTGCCTGGCTTAATATTCTGATTCACTCTGAATAAATTCTGCGGATCATATTGTTTTTTTATTTTGGTTAAACGGTTGTAATTATGCCTATAACTCGCTTGTATACGTTCTTGCCCTTCATCCATCATAAAGTTAGAATACGCTCCTCCTGATGAATATGGATGTAAGGCTTCCCAATAATCTTTACACCATGTTGTGATTTTATCGGTGTTTGCCGGATCTGGATCTACGCCAACAATTACACCAGCATACTTGGCATCACGATATGCCCAAGGCGTATCTTCTGCGTCAACTCTGCTTGCTGCTCCGCTAATTGGATATAAATGCATTTGAGACAGTGGAGTTGGTATATTAGAACCAAATTTTAAATGTTGCTTTCTTATTTTCGGGCCTAAATCATTAAAAAAATCTGCGCGCCAATACCATTGCAATCCTTTAGGGAATAATCCGTCAAATAAAGTTTGTATAGATGGATAAGGCATTTCGCCTACATGTTCAAATAAAGGATTCATTGCTAAAATCGGCTGGAAGGCTTCCTTTGCTTTATCCATGTCTCCTGTATAACACCATACTATTCCACAAAATTGCTTTTTGTGTAAATACTCCGGAAATGGTGCTCCTGGAATAATCAAAGTTGCTATAAAACCATTCAATTCATCTGGGGCATTGGTAATAAAATCGTGATACCATTCCATTATTTCTTCTGTTTTTTCAATGGGCCACAAGGTGGGGCCTCCAAAAACAGTTTGCACAGGGTGGGCTTGAAATTTAAAAGAGGTTACAATTCCAAAATTTCCACCACCACCACGTATTGCCCAAAACAAATCTTTATTTTGATTTGCACTTACCGTTACATAAGAGCCATCTGCCAAAATCATATCTGCCTCTAACAGGTTGTCTATAGTTAGTCCGTATTTTCGGGATAGATGGCCAACTCCACCACCGAGAGTTAACCCTCCAACTCCCGTGGTAGAAATAATTCCGGCAGGAATTGCGAGCCCAAAAGCATGGGTTGCATGATCCACCTCGCCCCAAAGGTTTCCTCCGCCAACTCTAACGGTGTTATCAGATGTATCGACACGAACAAATTTAATTCCCGACAGGTCAATTACTAATCCATCATTACAAATACCTAAGCCGCCACCATTGTGTCCACCACCCCTAACCGCAATTAGTAAATTATTTTCCCTGCTAAAATTTACCGAAGCAATGACATCTGCAACATCTTTGCACACAACAAACATCCCGGGATGCTTATTTATCATTCCATTATATACTTTACGCTCTTCATCATAATTAGAGTCTTGAGGTAGAACTATTTTTCCTTTTAATTTGGAATGAAACAGTTCTATTTTGGATTCCAAAATATCTTTTACAGTGCCTTCCATACCTTTAATATTAAATTAAGTTCCCAATTCAAGATTTCTCAGATAAAGTTAATTCTAATTTCTAGTAGACTTTATTTTATAATGATTGCATGCTATGAAATAAGTTAAAACTACTATCGATTAAGTAGTAGTTTTAACTTTAACATTTTTTTAAATTCTAAAACGATTAATCTTTTGGAATCGCATCCAAGGGCCCTTCAAAAGCAATGAAAAGTATACAGGGTCCCGCATTACCACATTTAGCTGTATGGGGTTTTTTAGCAGGCCCATAGGCATAAGATCCCACTTTTAAAGTTCGTGGTTTTTCTCCTTGATACTTCACCTCGAGCTCACCAGAGACAAGTATCATGCGTTCTGCCGAATTGTGCCAATGGTTTGGGAGATTTGAATTTGCAGGAACTTTAAAAAAAACATCTAAATTTTCTTTACTTGGATCACCATGTAAAATGGCAAGAGAACAACCATTTGGCATAAAGGGAGGACAAGGGCCCCATTCTAAGTCGGCATCTTCTGCAGTTTTTACCAGTGATAACTCAGTTTCGATAACCGCAGTATTTTGTGCTGATACTGTCATTGTCAGAAACATGACCGAGGCAAAAAAGACAATTTTTTTAGTTGAATCTTTCATAGGAATGATATTTAAATAGTTAAGATTGTTTCAGGATTTCAATGAGAAATTCCTAATCACAAAGCTGTATTGTTTTCAATTTTAAAAATATCACTTTTGATTCAAACTTAATAACAATTGATTCATTTAACTTTTGTAATACTGTTTGTTCTTGATGATTTGACAAAATCAGTTGGCAATAAATCAAATCTTTTTTTAAATTCTTTTGTGAAATAGGCAGGGCTATTAAAACCCGTCTCAAAAGCAATTTCAGAAATATTAAGTGTTTTATTGTTTAATAATATTAGAGCTTTATTTAATCTGTATTCTTTTATAAAGGTATTGGGTGATTTACCAGTTATAGAAATCATTCTCCGATATAATTTAGATTTGCTATATTCTAAATCTTTGTTAAAACGATTCGAATTTAAAGTTGTATTAATCCATTCTTTGTCAATGTAATCCATCATAATAGTTATAAATTTTTCATCTTTAGGATTCAATGCATTCACTAATCCCCTGGTAGTAGAGATATTTAAATTCTCACTTTCATATAAATCCTTGACTTCAGATGTTATAATAATTTGTCCTTTAACAACATCACATAAACGTTCAGCGATTTTAATAGTATCTTCAAAAATCCCTTCTTTTTCAGTTACAGGTACACCAGCACTTATGCCTATTTTTAATTCAATATCAGAATCAAAACACTTGTTGTTAATTTTTTTTCCCATTGTTTGAATTTCAATAGCGCATAGGACTGCATTTGTAACAGAGTCAAATGAACATAAAAAGTGATTTAACTTTTGTTTGACTAGGCTTCCTTTAAATTTATTAATTGTTTTAACAATATTTTTGCTATGATTATGATTGACTGTATTTAAATGCTTCGATGTGATGTTTTTTAATGATAAGTGTTTTATTTCAGTTACCATTATTGTTCTAAAAGCAGGATCATTAATAATATTCAATTCGATATTTTGTGATTTTTTGGGGTCTTCAATTCGACCTAAAAATGATTCTACTACAGCATCATCTACTTCAATTATTCTATGAGGAACTTCGCCATGAGCTTTATCATGCATCTTTTTAATTGCATCTTTATTAGGAGCATCAATTAAACAAAAGGCTGTTTTTCTTTTGTCGTCAAACCAATATGTTAAACCTCTACAATTAAACTGATGCTGTATTTTTAAATCTGCTTGATGTAAATGTGCCACATTCTCAGCTGTTACTTTTTCTGAAACATCGTGACGGTCCATGTATATTGGCATAAATCAAATTCTATTTGCGATTTTCAGACTTTTTGGATCCCATTTTTTTAAGGTCGTTGGTCGGCATTTTAGCTATTGCAATGAGCATATGGATTGCTGATATTTCGTATTGGTCTACCTTGCCGAATTTAGTGTTTAGTTCGAGGAATTTAGTCGAATTTAGATTATATTTTTTTACAATTCGATTAGTCCAGCATGCTGATTGGATTGTTACTATTTAGGAGCGGAGGGGAAATTTATCCCTTGTCCGCGGTGTGGTTATTAAAATGGTTCACTTACAGAACAATCATTAATCTTTCTCATTTTATCTTAAAAAATACCTTTGCGTTGTCGTGTAAAATCATCTTCTTCTCTCGCCTGGTAAGTAAAGATAATGAATTTAGAAATTCAACTTATCTAAAAATTGCGCTTGGCCACACCATTTGGTCTGAACCAAACATCACTCTGTCAATTACATTGGCCTGACATGCTTTTCATGGAAATACTTTTACACCGTCACGAGAATTTTGGCTCTTTTGCTTGCTTTGGTGTCGCGCGGGAATACGCGGCAAGCAAAAGTGCCAATGTTCGAAGCACCGTATCCTCAGGTCTATCCCGCGGCATTGTTCAACTTCCGAATATATGCACCCGGTGCATATATCTCAAATATATATTTAAGAATGCCCCCTTCAAACTGGTTAATCGAGGTGCCTTAGGCGTCTTCGTCAAAATCCGGCAACCGCATCTCCACCTTCGTCTTTCTCTCCGTCCGTTCCAACCACTTCCTACCCAGGTCGGCAATCATCGCCAACAGGCACTCAACCTTCTCCTCCACCCGCCTGTATTGCTGCGCCACCTTCAGGGCATGAAACATTTTTTGAGACTCCGTCTCCGAAGTATGAAATGCATGTGTAATCTGGTTAATATTCGTGCCGATCGCCAGGTCAGTAATGAATGAATACTGGATCTGCTTTAGGAAAATATCCTCCATTTTGTACTGGTGAAGAAGAAAGTTACTGACGTGATCGTAGGTCGTCTGGTAACGTGTATAGGTCGACGTAGAGAAATCCACTCCCACCCTGCTCTTCATCATCTCATTGTGAAGCTCGAAAACTTCCAGCAGGGTTCGGTTCCTTACATCCTTACCGAGATAGATCTCTTTAATCCGGGTGGCGGTGATCATCTCGTCATTTTCCACCAGTCTCTGATAGATCTTATTGAGTTTCAGGATCAGCTTGTCAATCAAGGAATTTACTTCCTTCGCATCCTCCCTGTTTCCCTTCATTCGGTTTGAGCCTGAATCCCATCTTTCAGGATCGATTTTTCTCTTAATTGAAATTTCCTGACGCTGTCCTTTTACCGTTATTCTCAGATAGATCAATGCGCGGCCATGACCAGCCTTATTATTCTTTAAGAAAGTAATGACACTATATGTAGTTTCCATAATCTCAGATTTGAGGAACCAAACGGTTCTAATTCTGAAGAAATTTTCATGAGTTTTTCCCAACTTGTTACCAAGTACGGATCTATAAGTCAAGAACTTATAGATGGATAGGTTCCCTCTTACTGTTTTGAGAAACAAGGAACCGAATCACGCTACTGAAACGTGAGAATAGATGGAAGATTTACGGCGGTATAAAAACAAAAACCTTCGAAATCTTTACGATTACGAAGGTTTGATGCCAGTTGAACTGGCGATAGTGGAGCCGCAGAGAATCGAACTCTGTTTGTAAACTATTGATATTTAAAGATTTATTATCCATGGTAAATGACAACGCACCCAATAACGAACCTAACCCTATCAGCTGTTCTTGACATTAACAACGCAAGCGCAGATCTTAAAGTTT
>JBDSIM010000264.1:0-13675 GCA_039917935.1 Cyclobacteriaceae bacterium
TCTTATTTAATCGCCATCGGCGGAGGGTCCATTCTGGATGTAGCGGGATATGCCGCCGCCGTATCTCACCGCGGTATCCGCCATATCCGCATACCGACCACCGTGCTTTCACAGAACGACTCAGGTGTTGGTGTTAAAAACGGGATTAATTTTTTCAACAAAAAAAATTTCCTGGGAACATTCTCTCCACCGGTTGCCGTATTCAATGATAACCACTTTCTAACTACGCTTGACGATGCCGAATGGCGTTCAGGAATTTCAGAAGCGATAAAGGTGGCCCTCATCAAGGATGCTGTATTTTATGAATGGCTTGAAAAAAATGCAGCGAAACTTGTGAAGCGTGACATGCAGCCCATGCAATATCTCATTAAGCGGTGTGCCGAGCTGCATCTTCAACACATTGCAGGTGCAGACCCGTTTGAGAGCGGATCTTCCCGCCCCCTGGATTTTGGCCATTGGAGCGCCCATAAACTGGAACAGCTCAGCGATTTCTCCATCCGTCATGGAGAGGCGGTAGCCATCGGGATAGCGCTGGATACGGTTTACTCTTTCCTTTCGGGAAGGTTGGCCGAGAAACCCATGAGAGGGGTGCTGAAACTCATAAAAGCACTAGGGCTACCGTTGACTAGCCCATTATTGGAAGTGAAGGATGAAAAAAGCGCCTTGCTTAATGGTTTGAACGAATTTCGCGAACACCTTGGAGGGAAGCTTACCATCATGCTCCTGAAAGATATTGGGAAGGGCGAGGAAGTGAATGAAATAGATGCCTCACTCGTACAGCAGGCCAGCCAATGGATAACAAAATATAACCATACAGAGGGTTGACCTGATTGCCATGGAAACGACTTATGGAAACCTTACATACTGTACGAACATCCACCCCGGTGAGAGTTGGGAGGACCACTTTGCTGCCCTCAAAGAAAATATTCCAACCATAAAAAAAAGTTTATCTCCTGATAAACCTTTCGGGATTGGTCTGAGATTGTCACACATCGCAAGTCAGGCCCTGGAAAAAAAAGAAAACTTGGACAAGTTTAAGGCATGGCTTGATGAAAACCATTGCTATGTGGCCATTATGAACGGATTTCCTTACGGAAGTTTTCATCGCGCAAAAGTAAAGGACCATGTGCACACGCCTGATTGGATCACCCAGGAGAGAGTGCTATACACCATCCGGTTATTCAAAATTCTTTCAAACCTACTTCCGAAGGGGATGGAAGGTGGCGTTTCAACGGCACCCCTATCCTACAAGTTCTGGCATAGTCCGGGAAAAGATGGACGTCTGCGTGCCTTTGAGACCTCAACCGGAAATGTATTAAAAGTGGTCGAAGAACTGATCCATTTGCGAACCGCTACCGGGCAGCTTCTGCACCTGGACATAGAACCAGAGCCCGATGGATTAATCGGTAACGGACCAGAATTTCTCTTGTGGTTTAATGAATATTTAATTCCTCAGGGCATAGACTATCTTAAAGAGACCCTTGGTTTCAATAAAGATAAGGCCATTACTGCTTTGAAAGACCATGTGCAGATTTGTTACGATATCTGTCATTTTGCTGTTGGCTTTGAAAATCATGCTAACATCATAAAAGCGTTACAGTCACAACACATAAAATTCGGAAGGATACAGATCAGTGCTGCCTTGAAGGCTGACATCGCACCTGACCCTCATGACCGCAAGGAAGTTGTTGATGCCTTTCGTCAGTTCAATGAGTCGACGTATCTGCACCAGGTGGTTGCGCGGCAAAACGATGGAACCCTGAAGCGATATCCGGATTTGCCAGAAGCCCTTGCGGATTTTCAAAATCCCGCCACCCGTGAATGGAGGTCGCACTTTCATGTTCCCTTGTTTGTAAAGGATTACGGTGCTTTGAAATCCACCCAGGAGGATATTCAACAAGTACTTTCTATCCACAAACAAAATCCCTTTTCGCAATATATGGAAGTGGAGACTTACACATGGGAGGTGCTGCCCGTTAAACTAAAGCTCCCCATGAAAGAATCTATCATCCGGGAAATAGAATGGGTGAGGGCAGTGTTAAAGGGGGGTGGAGTTTGAAATTTCGTGAGTGCTTCTGAAAGTGTGCTAAAGGTCACGGAGAGTCGCGAGTAAATTACAGATATCTGGTGCGAGTCATAAGGGTGGAGGCAGAAGGGCCCTTATTAAACCGGTGAGTGGTAACCCGATTACGCTAAAGCTTAGTCGAACGAAGCGGTTTAATGCAGGTCTGAAACTAAAAAAAAACAAAAAATTCCCCTCCTTCCTTCAAGGAGGGGACGTTACGCCGCTAAGGCAACGGGGGTGGTTAAACCCGGTCTTCGGCACTTAACAAAGGCGAATAACCTCACCCATCTTCTATTGTGCGTCTGATCGATTGTAAAGCCCTCTCCTTAAAGGAGAGGTTCTTTGTGTGCAGGACTCAACGAAAATAGAGCTTCCAATTATTTCGGGTCGTGTGGCCTTTAGTAGAAAGCCCTGTAGGGTCCTGTAGGGGCGATGCATATGGTAGCCCCCGGTTTTAACCAGGTTTCAACCAGGGGTCCAAGGTAGACTGAAGATGTGTGCCATAGGAATTCTCGATCGGAGCGTCACATTATTTGGCACACAATCACAGAACTTGATCTGGAATAAAGTTTACTTACAGAGCGTTGTTTGAAGTTTGAAATGATTGAAATTCCCCGTCGAATCGTCTGCACGACCGGCCTTAGTTTTTTGATTTATTGTAGTCATTAAAAAATATTTAGTTTAGTGTCTTCGTGCCCTTGTGGCTATAGCATTTTCTATGAATAAAACGGTTGTCATTGATATTGTCGGATTATCATCTTCTCTTATCGGATCGAATACCCCATTCTTAATGAAGTATGTGGAAGAGAAATCTTTGTCAACTGTTCAGCCAATGCTGCCAGCGGTTACCACCGCGGTACAGTCAACCTATCTCACCGGTAAGCTGCCTCATGAACATGGTATTGTTGGCAACGGATGGTATGACCGCATGGATTGTGAAGTGAAATTCTGGAAGCAATCCAACAAACTGGTATCTACGGAAAAAATTTGGGAGGCCGCGAAAAAAAAGGATCCCACGTTTACCTGTGCCAACATGTTCTGGTGGTATAACATGTATTCATCTGCCGATTACGCAGTTACCCCACGACCCAACTATCTGGCCGATGGCCGCAAGATGCCCGATTGTTATTCTTCGCCTCCAGACCTTCGCGACTACCTTCAGGTTGAACTGGGACAGTTTCCCTTATTTCAGTTTTGGGGACCGGGTGCCAACATAAAATCAACGCAGTGGATAGCGGACGCGTCAATGCTTACAGATAGTAAATACAATCCTACCCTGACATTCATTTACTTACCGCATCTGGATTATTGTCTCCAAAAATACGGACAGGATTTCACGCGCATTAAAAATGATTTGGGTGAAATCGATCGTGTGGTCGAACAACTGGTGGGTTATTACACCAAAAAAAATACCCGAATTATTCTTTTATCTGAATACGGCATCACCCAGGTCGACAATCCTGTAGCATTGAATCGGTTGCTGCGTGAAGCCGGCATGTTAAACATCCGGGTTGAACGCGGGCTGGAATTATTGGATGCGGGTGCCTCCAGAGCCTTTGCTGTCGCCGATCACCAGATCGCGCACATCTATATCAACGACCCTTCCGTCAAGGCAAAAGTCAAATCCCTTCTCGAAAAAGTGCCTGGTGTAGAACTTGTGTTAGACCGCAAGGCGCAGGAGTCGTATGGTATCCATCACGAGCGATCAGGAGATCTCGTGTTGATGGCGGATGCGCGCAGCTGGTTTACCTATTATTTCTGGCTCGATGATGCCAAAGCTCCTGACTATGCACGTTCAGTTGACATCCATAAGAAGCCTGGTTATGATCCGGTGGAGATGTTTATGTCGTCTAAATTACGGGCGGGCTACAAGTTATTGAAAAAGAAAATGGGCATGCGTTATGTGATGGATGTGATACCATTGGATGCTACTTTAGTAAAAGGGTCGCATGGAAGGATCGGGACGACCAAAGAATTTCATCCGGTGCTTATTGCTGATGGTATTGGCAAGGGTATGGAATGGAAGGTGACAGATATATACGATGTTATTTGGAAAACCCTTCAGGGGGATTAGGCCCCGTTCCAAAGGAACTTGACTTTACGGCTGCTCGAGGGTTGTGAAATTTGATAAAGCTTTTTACATTTGACGCCCATCAAAAAATGGATTTTTCAATGCCCAGGTGGTGAAATTGGTAGACATGCTACTTTGAGGTGGTAGTGCCTTTACCGGTGTGCAGGTTCGAGTCCTGTCCTGGGCACAAATGAATGATAGTCCGGAATCGTTCTGGACTATTTATTGCCGAAGTGGTGGAATTGGTAGACACGCACGTTTCAGGGGCGTGTGTCGTAAGACATGAGGGTTCGAGTCCCTCCTTCGGTACTGCATCAAAGCCTTCAAAAAATGGAAAGCTTTCTTTTAAGGTTGATGACTTATTAGCCGCCCAAACCTACCCCATTGGAGCAATTAGTCGGCGGGTGAAATTGGTGGATTGATACTTACCCAATTTCCACGAAAAATCATGAAATTTGAGTAATTCCTTCTGCAATGAGGCCTGAAAATGGGCATTTAACGGCAAACAAATGGCTTGCACCAGGACTTCTAACCGTAGTTGGATAAGAAATAAGGTCCGATTGATGGGGCTTGGGTAGGGCTCCTGGAGCGTTTTCTCCCTGCCTGGAGGGATTAATTAGTAGTGATCATCGAAGGCTGGGATTTTCCTTCAAAGTGTTCAAAGTCTTTAAATATTGAGACGGAAAGGCTGCCTTTGCTCGAGGCTCTCATGCTGCGCCGCCCTGTTAAGTCTGACGATGCTCCAGAACAGAATACTGAAGAAAAGAAATAGGGCTGTAAATACGAATATCATACGGGATCTTTAATTCTGGAATGAATTTCGCAAACACCTTATGATAATCCGGGTAATACCAAATGGGGGAGTTACTGAAGTAAGTTTTCGGCCGGAATTGAACGTTTTTTGGTTACAAACCCTTAGTATAATTTATTCAGTATAATTTGGGCTTAGCCCTATATTTGCGAACTTTAAAAAAATCAATTTTATGAACAAAAGAGGCTCAGGATTCTTCCTAACCTTACTTCTCACTGTCTTCATGTTACCCTCTTTTGCTTTTCAGGCTGAACAGGATACGGCAAGCATATCAGAAGTGCCCAAAGACTGGTACCTGAAAGATCCGGAAACCGATAGCGTTCAGGGTGTAAGTTCCGAGAAGACTTACTCTACGCTTCTGAACGGAAAGCCTTCCAGGACTGTGGTGGTGGCGGTCATTGATTCCGGAGTGGACATCGATCATGAGGATCTGAAGGATAACCTTTGGATAAACGAAGATGAAATTGCGGGCAACGGCATGGATGATGATAGAAATGGCTTTGTGGATGATATCCATGGATGGAATTTTATCGGCGGCAAAGAGGGAAACGTCAATGAGGATACGTATGAGGTCACCCGTGAATACGGGAGGCTGAAACCGAAGTACGAAAATGTGGAAGAGAAAAGTATCAGTAAAAAAAATAAAGCGGAATACGGATACTGGAAAGAAGTGAAAGCCAAGTATGACCGCGACTCTAAATTTAATAAGGATCAATACGATCAATATTTGCAGCAATACCAGCTTTATACAAATGCTTTTATGACCATCCACTACTGTGATAGTTTGTTGCAGCAGGAGTTAGGCCAGCCGGTAACCAAATCGTCTCTGTCCAGTGTTACTTCAACAAAAGATACGGTGCAATTTGCGAAACAAACGCTCTCCAAGATATTGGAAAGCGTGGAAGGCGACATTGAGGTAAGTGTATTTCTTCAGGAGCTGGCAGGTTACATCGATCAATTAAAGGATGGCGTTGAACATTATAAAACCGGTGCTGAATTTGGTTATAATCTGGACTTTGATTCCAGAAAGATTGTGGGCGATGATGCCGAGAACCTAAATGAAAAAGGATATGGCAATAACGACGTAGAAGGTCCTGATCCAAGACATGGTACCCATGTGTCAGGGATTATCGCTGCGAATCGGAAGAACGATATTGGTATGAAAGGAATTGCCGATGATGTGAAGATCATGTCGGTTCGCGCAGTACCGAATGGCGATGAGCGTGATAAAGATGTTGCCAATGCGATCCGGTATGCCGTTGACAACGGAGCTCAAATCGTCAACATGAGTTTTGGAAAAAGTTTTTCGCCGCATAAGGAAGTGGTTGATAAGGCGGTGAAATATGCCGAATCAAAGGGTGTGTTATTGATCCACGCTGCCGGCAATGACGGTGACGATCTGGATAAGGAATCCAACTTTCCGAATAAAATTTATTCTTCAGGAGGGCAATCAAAAACATGGCTGGAGATCGGGGCTTCCTCCTGGGGAGCGGACGAGAATTTTGTGGGATCGTTTTCCAATTATGGAAAAAAATCAGTTGACCTTTTTGCCCCCGGTGTTCAGATATATTCCACCACACCCAATAATACCTATGAGGATTTGCAAGGCACCAGTATGGCGGCCCCTGCTACCACCGGTGTCGCGGCGATTGTCATGTCTTATTTTCCGGAACTATCGGCTACTCAGGTGAAAGAAATTCTGCGTCAGTCTACACGAAAATTTGATGGACTAAAAGTTACCAGACCCGGCACAAAAGACGAAGTACCCTTTAATCAACTCAGCAGTTCAGGAGGGTTGGTAAATGCATACGAAGCCGTAAAGTTAGCGATGGGTATGAAGGGAGAAAACAAGGCGAAGTAATTTTTTGGATGTCGGTAGTTGGGTGTTGGCCTTTGGGTGCTTGTTATTATTGGGAAGTGCAACCCTGAGCCTACTACCCCTTCCGCGTCAGCGAAACAATATTCTCTACATGCACGGTATGCGGAAACATATCGACCGGTTGCACGGCTACAATGTCATACTGATCAGATAGGATTTTTAAATCACGCGCCTGTGTGGCTGCATTGCAACTGACATACACAATCCTTTTGGGTTCAGCCTTCAACATCATTTGACAAACATCCTCATGCATGCCTGCACGAGGCGGATCAGTGATGATCACATCCGGCCTTCCATGCTGACGAAGAAAATTTTCGTTGAGCAGATCTTTAATGTCGCCCGAATAAAAATCCGTATTGGTAATGTGGTTGATCTGTGAATTTGTCTTTGCATCCGCAATAGCGTCCGCCACATATTCGAGGCCAATAACTTTTTTAGCTTGTCCCGCGACAAAGTTCGCAATGGTTCCCGTTCCGGTGTACAGGTCATAGACGAGTTCTTCCTTGTTTAAATCCGCCATCCTGGCTGCAAACTTATAAAGATGATAAGCTTGCTCTGAATTTGTCTGATAAAATGATTTGGGTCCAACCCGGAATTGCAATTCTGCTGACCCATCCGAATTCATCATTTTTTCTGTGATATAAGGATTGCCCTTCCAACAAATGATATTCAGGTCATGGAATGTATCGTTCTTTTTTCCGTTGATAACATATTGCAACGAAGTGATTTGTGGGAAATCTTTTTTAAGGCGGCTCAGAATTTTCTCTATCCACTCCATTTTATCATACGTCACCTGCAAAATGATCATCACTTCTCCAGCCTTCGCTGAAGCTTCGGCAGAGACCGCTGTATTCGCCGTACGGATGGTGAGTGTTCTGAGAAAACCTATCTGCTTCCGCAAATCAAAAAAGGGAATGTTGTTGCGAATGGCCTCATCTTTTACTGCCAACCGAATAGCATTGGAGGGATCGGGTTGAAGGTGACACTGATTTACATCGAACACCTTATCGTATTTACGGGGAATGTGGTATCCCAATGCGGGCTCATCATCCATGGTGCCGGCGCGTACCGTCTCCAGTTCATCCCAGGTTAGCCAGCGCTGTGCTGAAAAAGTGAAATCGAGTTTGTTCCGGTAAAACCGTGTGATTGCAGAAGGAAAAATGGGATTGACATCAGGTAAAGTCAGCCCTCCGATACGCTCGAGATTATCCACAACCTGTTTCTGCTTGTATTTGAGTTGTGTTTCATATTCAATATGTTGCCAGGAGCAGCCTCCGCATAATCCGAAATGGATGCAGAACGGTTGGGTTCTGTTTGGTGAGAATTCTACTATTTCTGTGACTTTTCCTTCCAGGAAACTGCTTTTAATTTTGGTAAGTCGGGCGCTTACCAAATCACCCGGTGCACATCCCTGCAGAAAAATGACCAGGCCGTTTACTTTGGCGACACATTTTCCTTCTGCTGCCATGGTTTCGACCCGTATATTTTCAATTACATCACCTTTTTTCATGTATACCTTTCGTTACGACCGTTTGCATTGAATGCTCCTATACTTTTACCCGGGTACAACCTTAACGAGCCTTTCCGTGTCAAATCAGTAAAAGTTGCAAAACTACTCAATCCCGGGTGTTTGCGCCTGAAGTCCATTTCTTATATTTAAGGTTGTGGAGCGGGTATGAAAAAGATAATACTGATTCTTTTGTATTTGTGGGCTTTTCCGGTAGCAGGCTCGCATATTGTGGGCGGAGAGTTTGAGATTATCCATATTTCCGGAACCAACTACCGGATAAATCTGATATTATATTTTGATGAGTTAAATGGAAACCAGGACGCACGGGATCCCGGGGTAGACGCGCGCATTTTCAGGAAACGCGATAATGCTTTAATGCGCGACGTCTTTTTATCCCTTTCTGGTCAAACACCCGTCAACTACACGCAACCTGCGTGCTCTAAGGGCGAGATCATCACAACCCGGATTTTATACACGGCCATCGTTCAATTAACGCCTCAACAATTTTCTGACGCGCAGGGCTATTATCTTTCATGGGAGCGGTGCTGCCGTAATTATTCCATCACCAATATTTACAGTGATAATCCAACCTCGGGAGGTCAATATGCCGGACAAACATTTTACCTGGAGTTCCCTCCTGTGCAAGTAGATGGTGAGCCCTTTATCAATTCTTCGCCCAGGCTTTTTCCGCCATTAAATGATTACGCCTGTCCCCGCAGACCATATTATGTCGACTTCGCTGGAATTGATGATGATGATGACTCTCTGGTCTATTCCATCGTCACGCCTTTAAATACAAAAACCGCTGATGCACTTCCACTGCCTGACTACAGGCCGAGGCCACGGCCTTATCCGGAGGTATCTTATCGGCCACCTTTTAATCCCAACAATATTTTAGGGGGTACTCCTGATCTACGGATTTCGAAGGATGGATTCCTTACCGTAACGCCCACCATTGTCGGCCTTTTTGTTTTTGCCGTGCGTTGTGAAGAGTTCAGGGATGGTAAAAAGATCGGAGAGCTCAGGCGTGATTTTCAGCTGCTGGTTGTTGACGGTTGTGATCCGGCAGAGCCACCAGAGATCCTGGGAAAAAAATTAACCGATGGGTCGTTTGGTTTTAACACAACGATGAATGTGACTTTTTCCAGTGATGTCACGGACACTCAGCGATGCATACAGGTTCAGGTTTCAGATTCTGATGCTTTAAGAGAGGACAATGCTTTTAGTGAAAATATAACCATCAAGGCCGTGCCTCTTAATTTTAGAAAAGATGTATCGGCAATTTTGCCAGAAATTACGTCGGTGACTTTAGTCAACGGTAGTACCCGCGTCTTTGACATTTGTTTTGAAAGGTGTCCGTACCTGGAAAACGTTCCTTTTCAGATAGGGATCGTTGCTTACGATGATGCGTGCAGTCTGCCCCTATCCGATACGTTGAAAGTAACGGTTAGTGTTGAACCACCGGATAATGCGGATGCCTATTTTACTACCGGTGATGTGACAGCAACCGTAAATGAGGGGGACTTGCGGACCTGGAACATTGAAGCGAGGGATGACGACAATGATCCATTGATACTCGGCGTGATAGCCGATGGTTTTAATCTTGCGGACGTCGGTATGGAATTGCAACTGGTCGAACAGGCAAATGGGTTGCTTCGCTCAAGGCTCGTATGGGACAGCCGTTGTGATGTCTATGATTTTCGAAACAAGACATCCTTTCAGATCAAACTGCTTATTGAGGATGTGGACGAGTGTAATTTCAACGATCCTGATACCATGATATTTAATTTGAAAATCATCCTTCCGGGTAATGCGGATCCTGTGATCAGCACAGATCTCACCCCTAAACAATTACAGGAAGGTATCACACGAAAAATGTTCGAGTCGTTATCGTTTAATGTTTTTGGCAAAGATGCCGACAACGATCAAATGCAACTAAAGGGACAAGGGAATGTATTTTTTCTCGATACGTATGGCATGACCTTCCCCTCCGCGACGGGAAGGGGTAGTGTAGCTTCGCCATTTAACTGGAATCTTCTTTGCGATAAATTAAAACTCTCCGATAAAAATACTTTTGACCTGATGTTTATTGTGGTGGATGATGCGAATAAGTGCAGGCTATATAAAGCGGATACGCTATCGGTAAGGGTAAAAGCTGAACCTCCTGGAAATGAGGGACCGGTATTAACGATTGCGTCCACTGATCCGGATTTACCTTTTATCAATAATCAGCAAACTTTAATGGTGGGTGAGCAGATTTCTTTGGGCCTGACGAGTACCGACTCCGACGTGTCGCCTGACGACCATATTGTTATTGAATTGATCAGTGCCGAGGGAAACGTGGAACCCTCCGGTTATGTTTTTGAACCCGTTGAAGGAAAGAAAAATATTCAGACAACCTTTAGCTGGAACACAGATTGTTCGATTTTTCAAAACGGGGTTTACGAGAATACTTATACTTTCACCTTTCGCACCTATGATAACCGTTGTGTCAGCGCAAAAGCGGATACGATAGCGGTTGAATTTACGGTGAAGGATGTACCGAGCCAGGTGGTGGAGTTTATCCCGCCGAATTTTGTTTCACCCGATCGCGATGAGAAGCAATCCAATGAATTTTTTGGGATGGTCAAGTTAAATGAGCAGAGTGGTCAATTGGATAATATTTTACCGAATGACAATTGTGTCGGTCATTTTGTGGGGATAACGATTTACAACCGATGGGGCAAACCTGTTTTTGAAAGTACGAATCGCGATTTCAGATGGTTTCCGAATGATGAGGCTACAGGCGTTTATTTTTATTCCCTCTTATTTTCAGACAAAGAATTCAAAGGTTCAATTACCGTCAGGAACTGACTACTCCCTACTCCCAAACTCACCACTGACTACTCACAACCTCACCGGCCGCAAGGAATTTTGCTTCACGTACGCCACATCATCTTTCCACCTTATTTTCATCCACACATCTTTTCTGCCTACGACTTCCACTCGATGGCCGTCGCCGATGATCCGGATAACGGAGGCTCCGGCGGAGGGGCCGTCCATGAGATAAGTCGCGGGGTTCGAGATGATACCGCGGTTCATATTGGAGCCATAATGCTGGTGGACAAAAAGTGCTGAGAGGAATACAATGACCCCAATTCCCGATGCCAGGGGACGGCGGTGGAGCCGCATCCTTGTGAAATACATTGCGCTCAAAAATAAGATTACCAATGCTGTCAGTGCCAGGGTGATATCGATGCGGTGGTCCACGTAAAATGAAAGAAAACGGTCGGTATCCGTGGTTTCATAGCCTTCGAGGTTGAATTTAATGGCCAGTTCCGCCATTTTTTCCAGCACCAGTTTATCATTGGTGGCAATATTGTAGAGGTTAAGGTAGTACATGGCCGACCCGATCTCATTTAATCCTTCATGAATGAAAGCCATTTTCAGAAACATGGCAGGCGAATACTGGCCTTGTTTCAAAATTTGTTCGTAGTGATCGAGGGATTGTGTGTAGCGTTTGGTGAGATAGAGAGAGTCGGCCGTTTTCAGGCGAAAGCCGGAGATTTGCGCCATGGAAAGGTGAAAGGTACTGACAGTCAGAAAGATGACTATCGAGAGAAATTTTAAATATCGTCTTTGTATTATTTTCATATCCTGTTACCTTTGTGGCCTCAATTACGGAAAAGCGCTTTAACCAGGCAAGCAGGAGGTATTGAGATCTCAAAAGTCACGTTCCCCCGGTTGGCTTGCGAGTAAAGGGAGGGGAATAATATGATTCCGTAGCTCAGCTGGTAGAGCATTACACTTTTAATGTAAGGGTCCTGGGTTCGAATCCCAGCGGGATCACAGGTTGACAAACCAAAGCACTCGAAAGCTCACAAAATGCATTTTTGTGGGCTTTTTTGTTTTTTACGCAGTTCAAAAAAGTCACGAATTGTCAAATGTCTGGTGAGCAATTCGGGAGCAGGGACTCCCGAAGAAAATTTGCTCACCAGAACTCACCGAAGAGGGTCATTATCAAGCAGTTCAGTAAATGAACATCTTGATTGAGCAAGGACATCAAAGGAAATTTATTCACCATCTAAATTTTACTTTGATGAACAAGACAATGAAAGTGCTCTTCTTTTTAAGAACTAGAACGAGCTATGTGAATGGACCAGCACCGATCTACATGCGTGTGACTGTGGAAGGAGAGCGATTTGAAATGGCAACACAGCGGGAAGTTGATCCGGAAAAGTGGGACAAGAAAGCCGGTAGAATGGTCAACTCGAAAAAAGAATCTACCCGCCAGCTGAATTATTATTTGGACATGCTTCAAGGAAAAGTATTCGAAGCACAGCGCGAGATGGTGAGCACGGGCATAGACATCACCGCGAATAAGGTCAAAAATTTTCTGCTAGGTAAAGATATCGAAGAATCGAAGACCCTTCTTGAAGTCTACAAACAGCACGTTGAAGAAGTAAAAGCTTTGGTTGGAAAAGAATACGCACTAGGAACCCTGAAAAGATTCAAAGCAGCTCTCACTTCACTGGAAGCATACTTGAAAAACAAAGGAAAAGTTGACGTGCCCTTGACCGACCTCGATTACCAATTCATTACCGGTTATGAATTCTTTTTGAAGTCCGTTCGCAATGTTGAGCACAACACTGCGATGGGAATCATCAAGAAGCTAAAGAAGATCGTTCGTATCTGCGTTGCCAATGAATGGATTGAAAAAGATCCGTTCATGAGTTACAAAGTAAAAATCCGCGATACGAACAGACCGTTCCTACTTCAAGATGAGCTTGATCGAATCATCGCCCTGAAGTTCACCGCAGATCGCCTTGCCAACGTGCGCGACATTTTTGTTTTCTGTTGTTACACCGGTCTCGCTTACGCGGATATTCATAAGTTGAGAAGGATTGATATCGTGATTGGACATGATGGCGAGAAATGGATTCACACTGAGCGTGTGAAAACAGAAACGTCAACGCGTGTTCCGCTTCTTCCGCAAGCGATGAAGATTATGGATGCATACAAAGACCATCCGCAATGTGTGAATCAAGGTAAGCTTTTGCCTGTGTTGAGCAATGCTAAGATGAATGAATACTTAAAAGAGATCGCAGACAGGTGTGAAATCAATAAGAAGATGACGTTTCATACTGCGCGGCATACGTTCGCTACTACAGTAACACTAACTAACGGCGTGCCGATTGAGACGGTGAGCAAGATGCTGGGGCATAAGACGCTGAGAACGACTCAGCAGTATGCGAAGATTTTGGATCAGAAGGTGGGGGATGATATGAAGGCATTAAGGAATAAATTGAACAAGGAGAGCACCTAAAATATTTAGCTTTTAAATTTAAGAAATACATATT
>JBDSIM010000265.1:0-3089 GCA_039917935.1 Cyclobacteriaceae bacterium
CGGCCAGTCCCCACACTATACTCAGGGTATTTTTGAGTATGATGATGAAAACTATGCTGATAAGAAAAAGTGTGGCCCCTTCGTTCCATATGCGCAATTGTTGTGATGAGTATTTTACAATACCCAACCTTAATTGGCTAAACAAATATTGAAGCGAGAAATGATAACCGTACAGCAATAAAACGAGGAGCAATTTGACATGCATGAAACCTTGCTGGAGCCATTCCGGTTGATGGAGGATCAGGGCAGTTCCCAATCCCAGTGTGATGATGGCGGAAGGCCAGGTGATACCAAACCAAAGACGGGAAGCCATCATGTTTAATTGCTTCAACAAGATGGATTTTTCCGGTTCGGGTTTCTGATGTGATTCAATAATATAAACAAATAACCGGGGCATGTAAAAAAGACCGGCGAACCAGGTTACTATAAAAACAAGGTGAACAGCTTTGAGGTACAACGACATCATGATGCAAATGTGTGCAGAGTTGCAACAGGTATCAAGTTTTTTTTTAACTCAGGATAATGGCATCGCCTACAGCCACTTCCCCTTCATTCTGCGATATCAGATTTTTCCCGAAAAAAACCGTGTTACCAATGGACCGGTATTCGGAAAGTGTACGCAAAGGTTCTTTTCCTTTGAGGCCTGTGTCCTGATCGACATTAGGAACGGTACACCGTGCACATTTTTTAACCGCTACAAATTTGTTCGGGCCGATTGACAAGTTGCTCCAATCATCTTCCGCATAAGGATTTCCTCCCGTAAATACAAAGTTAGGTCTGAAGCGATTCATAGGAACCGCTTCTTTTAGTCTTGCATTGAGGTCATCAAGGGAGCTTTGGCCGATGATGAGGAATGGGTAGGCATCCGCAAGACTCACCTGGTCATGGTTTATCTGATATTGTTCCTCTACTGGTCTGGGATTTTCTTCCGGAAAGTAAACGAGTTGACAAGTAATTCCGAGATGCTGAGAAAACCACTGACTGATGGCAGGGTCAACTTCTCTTACCAGAACCTCATCGTCCCAGATTTTGGACCTGAATGATTTGTTAGCAAGTGAAGGGAGGATTGGGAATTTTGTAGTGGCTACATCCTTTTCATCCTTCTTAATAGTTACCGAAATGTCTTCACCTGCGACATCAAGTTTAAACAACGCCATTTCAGGATGATTTCGCTGTGTTAGAAAATTGCGTTCATGATCGATCAGCATCCATCGTCTGTCGTATTGCAAACCCTTCCCTTTGAATCTAGCTTTTTCAAGTCGGATTCCACCAAGTGACTTGATGGGATAAATCCAGATGTCAGTTAAAGTGAGCGTGCTCATATAAAATCAATATTCGATATTTTCCCCATGCCTAATACCTGATCCCTAATTAATCCTTCAGTTCATCCGGCAGATCATCTTCAGTATCAACGTCCCTGAGCTCTTCCAGTTTTACATAAAGCAGATTTAATGCTTCAAAGTCGTCAATGGTTTCTCTTAAAACCGAATGGGTGCTCCAGTTTTTATTACTGAATATTTGCGAATGAGGTTTCTTCATGCCGAGTAAATAATAGCCACCGTCGGTTGCTGGTCCTATGACAGCATCCACAGATTCGAGTTCTTCAAAGGCTTCGGTAATAACTTCGGGAGTAAGTTCCAGGCAGTCGGTGCCGATGATACAAATGGATGTATATCCGGTTTCAAATCCCGCAACGACGGCATTTTGCATTTTCTGCCCAAGACCTTCACCTTCCTGCATGGCCTTCAGATAAATGGCGTTTGGCCATATGTCCATGAGATCGATCGCATCTGAGTAGAAGACAATCTTATCTACGTTGAGTCCTTCCGTTACCGAACGGGTATGCAATGACAACTTGCGGTAAATGTCAAGCGCTTTCTGATTTCCCATTGAGGCCGCCAGACGTGTTTTTACCTTACCCAATTTAGGATTGCGGTAAAAAATGATCAGGAGTGATTTAGTCTTTTGGTCCATACGGTTTCATAAAGGAGATAACCTGTAACGACAATGTATTCCAGGGCAACAATTTGCAGATTTTCATCGAATGTTTCGGTGTTATATCCTGTATAAGTCATAAATATGAGACAGGACCAAACCAGGGGAAAGCGGTAATTGGTAAAAAGAGAAATAATAACGAGGGAAATAATGTACCATGGATGCAGGGTTGTCGTAAGGGCAAAATAAATGAGAATGCACCACAACATACCGATAAATAATCTCGTATCAACATCCGCTATTACCTTATCTCTAAAGCCGTAGTAGGAATACGTCAGGATTGAAATCGTTGAAATGGCAGCAAGTACCCATCCAGCTATATGGATGATATTGAATCCAAAAAGGAAATATCCTGCTGCGCGGATGATATAATAGATGCTGGCATTGAATTCGAATCTTTGAAAATAATAACCAAAACTTTCCGAGAAGCCAGTAACAAAATCGTGGGTAAGTAAAGGCAGGAAAATCAGGCCTGTCATCCCTGTTGTGATCAACCAGTATTGACTACCTTTTTTTCCTCCGAGCTTTACTGCTAAAACGGGAAGAAATATGAGGGGAATTAGTTTAAGACAAATAGAGCATGCGTAAAAAATCGCAGAGAGGAAATGTTTATGGTGAATCAAAAACCATATTGCCAACAGTAAAAAAAACATCATCACTCCTTCAAAATGAAGGTTTCCGGTTAATTCAAGGATGGCCAGTGGATTGAGTGCGTATAATAAAATCCTGGCAGGTGGTAGCTTAAAATGGCTAAGGAGTTTTTTAATGATGACCAGCGTTCCCACTTCAAAGCTGAAAATAATTATTTTCATCACCAGGATACTTCCATAGATTGAACCAGGAGATAATTTTACAGACAGCCAGAAAACAAACTGTGCCAGAGGAGGGTAAACAGTATGGGTAGTTTTCGAATTCAGTTTCTCATAAAGTTCAGGTACAATGCCCGGGATGGAAAGATGATGGGTCATATAATATTCCGGCACTTCGGCAAAGGGATGTAGGCCGGCGGCAAGCAATCGTCCGTCCCAAATAAACCTGTAAACATCATCCGATAATGCAGGGACAGAGAATAATAACGAGGCGCGGAAGAGAAT
>JBDSIM010000266.1:0-28968 GCA_039917935.1 Cyclobacteriaceae bacterium
GCACTTTCAAACCTTGATGAAACATTGGTGAATCCATTGAGATTAAACAGGAGCTTTGCTGGTTGGATATGGTCTATCCTATAAGCAACAGGTTTTTCCATTTCAAAATCCACCAAAAATAGAAACGGGATTTTCTGAGCACCCCATTCGTTTAACGTTCTGGCAAATTCTTCTATCGACATTATGTTCTTACGGATTGTTGCCTTAAAATATTTCGACGGTGGCTTCATTAATTATGCGCACCTTCAAACAACCTGCTGGTCCTCCCAAATTTTGAGATTTAATCCAACCTACCAAGCTACACCAGACAAGCTTTCTACTTTACGCTTAAAGCTTTATGCTTCTAAGGAATGTTCATATACTTATGGGTCTGCAGGGAGATCTTCCATTGCGGATTTCTCTTTACAAAGTCAATGATAAGTGGAAGCATTTCTTTCTCTTTCGACCATTCTGGCTGGAGAAACCACTCACAGTTTCTATTTACGCTCCCGGCAAAATCTTCAGCCCAGCTAAAATCGCTTTTATTATAAACAATGACCTTCAATTCATGGGCTTTATCCAGAATAGAAACGTGCGGAGCTTTGAATTTTTTGGGAGAGAAGCAAATCCAGTCCCAGCTTCCCGTGACAGGGTAGACACCAGACGTTTCAAGGTGGGTCCTGATTCCGGAATCTTTCAGCGACCTGGTTAGATCCGTCAGGTCGTACATAAGGGGTTCACCCCCTGTGATCACGGCGATGCGTGTACCACTGAGTTTAGCGTGTTGGGTAATTTCGGTGATTGATACTAACGGATGGGCTAGAGCATCCCACGATTCTTTAACGTCACACCAGACACACCCCACATCACATCCGCCAAGGCGGATAAAATACGCAGCCTGACCCTGATAAAATCCCTCACCCTGGATCGTATAAAACTCCTCCATCAAAGGAAGGGTTGTTGTTATCATTTTTTCAGAAACCTGCACCATTTCATGAACGAATAAATCAACTACGGATTGCGTGACTCAGTTGCCCTTAATGTGTTCAACAGCAGGGTAGCGATGGTCATGGGGCCAACGCCACCAGGAACGGGGGTGATAAACGAAGCTTTTTGAGAAACATTTTTAAAATCAACATCACCCTTGATGGCCCAGCCCTTCTGAAATTCAGGGCCTTCCACACGCGTGGTGCCAATATCGATTACAACGGCCCCTTCCTTTACCATATCTGCCGTGATCAAACCAGGCTTACCCACCGCCACAAGAAGAATGTCAGCTGCACGGGTGTATTGGCTGAGGTTTTTTGTGTACTTGTGACAAATCGTAACCGTAGCGCGTCCCTGTTCTGTCAGCATCATGCTTAACGGAGCCCCGGCAATACGGCTCGCTCCCACTACTACAGCGTGTTTGCCTTCGGTCTCAATGTTATATCTGCGCAGCAGCTCCATCACGCCAAAAGGCGTAGCGGGCATCAGCAAGGGATTTTTTGAGATGATGCTTCCGAAGTTGTGGTTGGTAAAACCATCGACATCCTTATCAGACCGGATCATTTCCGTAATTTTTTCAACCGAAATATGTTCCGGTAACGGAAGCTGTACAATGAAACCATCCACATCATCATCATTGTTAACGTGGTCGATATGTTTCATTAACTTTTGTTCGCTGATGGTATCCGCGAACCGCATCATAGTGTAATGGAACCCTACTGCTTTGCAGGCCTTTACTTTATTATCGACATACGTCTGGCTTGCGCCATCATCACCCACAACAATGATGGCGAGATGCGGAATTTTTTTGCCCTGTTGTTTTCGGACAGAAACTTTCTGCGCGATCTCGTTCTTGATATCGGTTGAGACCTTGCGTCCGTCAATGAGAGTGTATGTTGTTGTTTCAGTCATCCTAGATTAATGCAATACCGTATTTCAATATTTCAGACGCCAATGGATTTAAGCTATTGAATTCTTTTTCCACGATAGGATGTGGTTCGATCCTCAAATCAATTTTCCTGCTTATTTTCATACGCGCCACTCTTGCGTCAAAGGCATTTGAATACTTTGGCAATACAAGCGCTATATCTATATCACGATATTCATGTGCTGTCTCTTTAGCGTACGATCCAAACAGGAATGCTTGCTTTATGGTGTATTTTGCAGGCAAGGATTTGATAAATCGTTTCCCTATTTCAAGTGCTGTTCTTTTATCCATTTTCTAAATGCCTTTATTTCATCAATCCACTTTTTTTGTAAATACCTTAGTGCATTTTTTATAAAAAGCAAGTTCAATATCATTATATCTGGCGCTAATATTAAAGGTAGTAATCTCAACCAATTTATCTTTTTGCGTCTCCGTTAAATTTAGTGAAACAAGATCTGATAGTCTTACCAAATTATGAATCAACGGTGCAGGGTTCTTAAATTGCTTGGCATAACAAGCTTTTAATAGTTTCTCTATAGCCAAATGACCCACAAACAGTGACCAAGAATAATTTTTTGATTTGTACATATTATTCATTGCCATAAAATCCCTATCCGAAGATTCAATCCAGCCTTGCACAACCTCATCAAAATTATGCTCCTCGGCTTTCAAATTAATCGATTTTTAAAACAGCCATAAACGCTTCCTGAGGCACTTCTACTGTTCCAATCTGACGCATTCGTTTCTTACCCTTCTTTTGCTTCTCCAGCAACTTGCGCTTACGCGAAATATCACCACCATAACATTTTGCGATCACGTTTTTACGGATGGCACTAATGGTTTCGCGTGCAACGATCTTTTGGCCTATCGCCGCCTGAATCGCTACCTCAAACATGTGACGGGGGATCAGCTCCTTTAATTTTTCACAAAGCTTTCTTCCCCACTCATGTGCTTTTGCCCGGTGAACGATGGCGCTTAACGCATCAACAGGCTCACTGTTGAGCATCACATCCAACTTTACCATATCCGATTCACGGTAACCGATCAAGTGATAGTCAAGTGAGGCATAACCACGGGAAATGGACTTTAATTTATCAAAGAAGTCGAACACGATTTCCGCCAACGGCATTTCAAATGAGAGTTCGATGCGATCAGTAGTAAGATAAGTTTGATTTTTTATCATGCCGCGTTTATCGATACACAAGCTGATGATGGGACCAATGTATTCGGCCTTGCTGATGATCTGCGCTTTGATAAATGGTTCTTCGATACGCTCAATTTTTGTGACATCGGGCATTTCAGATGGCGCGCTGATATCTTTAATTTCGCCATTCGTCAAATGTGCTCTGAACTGTACCGAGGGCACTGTCGTAATGACCGTCATACCGAACTCTCGCTCCAATCTTTCCTGTACAATCTCCATGTGAAGCATGCCAAGAAAACCGCAACGGAATCCAAAACCAAGAGCGGCGGATGTTTCAGGTTCCCAGACAAGTGAAGCATCGTTCAGCTGTAATTTTTCCATCGAGCTCCTGAGTTCTTCAAACTCTGAAGTTTCAACGGGGTAGATACCCGCAAACACCATGGGCTTCACGTTTTCAAAGCCCCTTATAGCCTCACCGGGATTAACGGGATGGGTAATGGTATCACCGACTTTCACCTCCCGCGCAACTTTGATTCCGGAAATGAGATATCCTACGTTTCCTGCGCTGACCTGATTCTTCGGTTGCTTGTCAAGTTTTAATACCCCGATCTCATCCGCGAAGTATTCTTTTTCGGCGTTCACAAATTTAATTCGCTCACCTTTTGTCAGGGTGCCGTTGAAGACGCGGTAATAAACCTCAATGCCCCTGAAAGAATTAAAAACAGAATCAAAAATCATCGCCTGAAGGGGCGCATTCGGATCGCCTTTCGGCGGTTTAATACGGGCAACAACCGCTTTCAGAATTTCCTCGATACCGATACCTTCCTTGGCGCTTGCTCGGATAACATCTTCACGCTCACATCCAATCAACTCCACGATTTCGTCTGTAACATCATCCGGCATGGCATGAGGAAGATCAATCTTGTTCAATACGGGAATGATTTGAAGGTTGTGATCCAGGGCCAGGTATAAATTGGATATTGTTTGCGCTTCAATTCCCTGGCTGGCGTCCACTATTAACAAGGCTCCCTCGCAGGCAGCAATGGAACGCGAAACCTCATATGAAAAATCCACGTGGCCCGGTGTATCGATCAGATTGAGGATGTACTCCTTACCCTCCAGTTTATAGTTCATCTGTATCGCGTGCGACTTAATGGTAATGCCCTTTTCACGCTCCAGATCCATATTATCGAGCACCTGGGCCTGCATTTGCCGCGAATTTAAAGTGCCTGTAAACTCCAAAAGCCGGTCTGCCAGCGTACTTTTCCCGTGGTCGATGTGGGCAATTATGCAAAAGTTCCGGATGTTTTCCATTCCCGTCTGTATTCCTCAAATGTGGACTGCAAAAGTAGGAATTTATCGGGGTATTTTGATTAGTAAATAGAGCATTCCTCAGTAATTCAGTTGCTTCCGACCCGGAAAGCCCAGCGGAGCTAGCGATTTAAGCAGGGTAACTGGCAGTAGACGATTTTGGCCATTTTCCCATTTTTAAATGTGTAGAACACATTTATATAATATACGACAATTCTGCAAAAAAAATCAAGAAGGATGCATTATTCCTTGTAAATAATACCCTCCTTCATCACAAAAGAGACCGTTTCCAATGTTCGCACATTTTCGAGCGGATTTTCGTTTGTCGCCACTATATCGGCCAGTTTTCCCACTTCCAGCGTGCCAATTTTTTCTCCCATGCCGAGAATGCCGGCGTTTATCATGGTTGCCGATTTGATTGCTTCCATTACCGGCATTCCTGCCTCCACCATGTAGGTGAATTCTTTTCCATTTTCGCCGTGGGGAAAAACGCCTGCGTCTGTTCCAAAAGCAATTTTTACTCCGCGTTTATAGGCTTTTTTAAACGTGTCCTGTATCATGGGCCCTATCATCAAGGCTTTGGGCACCACCAACGGGTGATAATAGCCTTCCACTTTAGCTTGTTCACCAACAAATCTTCCCGCCGTGATGGTGGGGACATAATAAGTACCTTTTTGTTTCATCAGATCCATCACCTCTTCGGTCATCATTGTTCCGTGTTCGATGGTCGTGATGCCGGCCAGCACTGCCCGTTTCATGCCCTCAGCCCCATGGGCGTGGGCAGCAGTGTGCATGCCGTAATCTTTGGCGGTTTTAATGATAGCATTGAGTTCCTCTTCTGTGAACTGGGGTCCTGAACCATCTTTTGCAAGACTAAGCACACCACCCGTGGCGGTGATCTTAATAAGATCCGCGCCCTCTTTATATCGTTGACGAACAGCTTGCTTCGCCTCTTCAGCAGAGTTAATCACCCCTTCTTTGGGACCAGGATCTCCCATCAAAATCTTGTTGTAACCATTGGTGGGGTCGGCATGTCCACCGGTGGTGGCGATACTCTTTCCTGCAGTGAAGATTCTTGGACCTTCCACAAGCCTTTGGTTAATCGCATTTCGCAACGCAATATTGACGCCACTTCCTCCCAGATCACGGACTGTGGTAAACCCAGCAAGCAAGGTTTTTTTTGCGAACACCGTGGATTTAAACGCGATGTCTGCTTCATTCAATGTAAATCTTTGCAAGGCCTGATCCTTACTGGTTTCTCCCTCAAGATGAACATGCAAATCAATCAATCCGGGCAACACCGTTTTGGTGCTTAAGTCAATCAGATGGTCGCCTGTATTGATATCGGTAAAGCCTCTCTCAATGCCGACAATTTTATCACCCTCAATAATAATAGTCACTTGCTTTTGCACACTATTCGATTTGCCATCGATTAGATTGCCGCAATGGATATAGGTCCTTTGGGCATAGCCATACGATACGACGAGGAAAATAAGAGTCAGCAAAAAAAGTCTCTTCATTACGCTTTTTGATTTAAGAACTTTTGGATGATGGTTTTTAGCTTTTCGACTTCCATACTTTCCATGCCTGCGGATTTCACATGTGACAGTAGTTCAAACATAACCTGTTTGTTATAACCTAGTTTTGAAGCTACTTCTCCACAAAAAACAATTTCCTCCCTGTACATCCTTTCGTCCAGTTTCATTAATTGAATGAGGTTTAAAATAAGATCAAATTTCTGATCATCGGTCAGATGCTCGGGGATGATAACGGTATGATTTTGAGTGAATAAGGGATAAATCTCATCCGGGTATATGCCATTAGCACGGCCAATATTCACGAGATGACTTTTTTCTTTATCAGCAACCTGGCCATCGACTTTAGCCAGGTTGATCAACAATTTCATTCTTGACAGATCATTCATAATAATAGGGAATTGTATTAATCACCATTCAACCTAGTAACTAAATGACAAATAACCAATAACTTTAAGCTGATGAACTTTCTAGCGCATGCGTACCTATCCGGAAATGATAAAAAAATTCTTGTGGGAAATTTCATCGCTGACTTTGTAAAAGGAAAGCAGGCACTGAATGAATTTGAGAAACCGATCATTAAAGGCATTGCACTTCACCGGGCGATTGATGCCTTCACTGACACGCACGAGGTAGTTCGTGAAAGCAAAGACCGATTACGGCCTAAGTACCGTCACTATTCGGCTGTGATCGTCGACGTGTTTTATGATCACTTCCTGGCTACGCATTGGAAAGTTTTTCACCATCAGAGTCTCGCAGACTTCGCCGCAGCTACCTATCAGACCATCGGGACATTTTCTGACGTACTACCGCTACCTGTAAAACGCATGCTTCGTCACATGATCAAGGGAAACTGGTTTGTGGGGTATTCAAAAGTAGCCGGCATTAATCAAACCCTTTCGGGGATGGCGAGCCGTACCCCCTATGCTTCAAAAATGGAGGAAGCAACAAAAGACCTCCATAATCATTATGAGAATTTTCAGGGTGAATTTGAAAGATTTTTTCCGATGCTTAAGGATTTTTCCAGCCGGTGGCTTGAGGAGAATATTTAATCCAAGGCGCAAGAAGTTTAAATCCATTAACACAAAGATCCTCAAAGAAGCCACAAGGGAACTCAAAGATATTTGCATACTCACCTCACCCTTTTTTGATGCGCACTTGATTTTTACTATTGCGCATACTCTCCTGAAAGGAGAAAAAAATACAAACTATCAATCTCGGGGGAACCAGCTCCTTTACCTACTCTCCCATTTACTTTATAGCATTACAAACGACGCGTTGAAACCATGAAAAAAAATTCTCTGTGTAACTTTTCTTTTTTCTTCGTGCCCTTTGTGAAATTAGATTTAAAATTGGTAACAACAATTACGATGGGCGATTACAGATTCCACCAATAAGTCAATTTTACTACCAGCGCCCGATTCCTCACGGCAAACGTTTCCGGAAAATAATTATCCGTGTAAACGAGAAAAATATCGGAAGCGGGCCGATAACGCCACTGAATACGGGTGTTGAGATTGACATTTTTTTGTTGTTCATTATATTGGGCGAAGGCAGTAAAAAAGAGTTTGTTTGTCATCGTTACATCCAACCTGGGGCCTATTAGCCAGAACCTCCTGGTATTCCATGGTTCAGGCAAATCTATTTCGTTATAGGTTGTGCTCAGGGCCAAACTGACATAGGGTTGAAAACGATAGCCCAGGTCTGCGGTAACATTAAAGCGTTTGCCGTTGGCATAGTATCCTCCCTGACGCAGCGAGAGGCTGTAGGTAAAGAAACTTTGTGGTTTGGAAGCAAACTCCAAACCCCAGGCATTCCAGCGATGCTGACTTCCTGTTTCCAGAGAATCGAGTCCTGAATTTGTCGGATCAAAAGGGCTTAATAATTTCACATAATTTTCGGAGACCCATACACTCATTACTGCCTGCGTTCGGAAAGAAGCGCCATATAAAAGAAAAGTCTCATGATCCGTTATTTCGTTTATTTTTTCGTTTGAATAATAGGTTGAATTTAGTTTTGGTCCGTGACTAAGTATTCGGGTCCCTTTAGGAAAGAATAATCTTCCAGCAGAAGGATTGAGCTTCAAAAATCCCCTGCGCGGCACATAACCTACCTCAGCATTGTAATTACTGCCAATGAATTCATATTGTCCGGCAACCAGCCACTTGCGGCTAAAATATTGGAGGTTGGCTGCATGCGTAAAGTCACGACTTGTTACGCCAGGGCTAAAGGATTTTAGAAACAATGCTTTGCCTGTCCACTGGTTATTGGACGATGCGAGATTATATTCCAATCCCACATTGCGATTGTATTTGTTCACACCACCTCCAGCCACATAGTCGGATGGATTGTAGTGAAGTGACTCTTTGTTAATCATGATTGCTCCAATATTCGATCGGGCAAATACTCTTCGCTGCAACGCGATGACCGCAAAATTCTGTGCAGGAAGAAAGCGGTTATCTTCATCGACAGCATCTGTCTGCATGTCCATCGCCCCTATTCGCCAATCTTTATTGATCCTACCACTCAAGCGCGCACCATATTGTATCGGAACACCCAGACCGATACGACGCGAAAAGAACGGGCGATTGGAAGCGTAACCAAAATTGGCAAACAGATCACCATTCTCCAGAAAAAACTGTCGCCGTTCGGGAAAGAACAATTCAAATCGATCGAGGTTCGTCACTTGTCTGTCGACCTCCACCTGCGAGAAATCCGGGTTAACGGTAAGATCGAGATTCATAGAAGAGGTGATCGCTATTTTAGCGTCGGCACCGATATCCAATCTTCTTTTTGTTCCGATACCACGCTCGTAATCTTTGGTCAAGCCACCTAACGTATAGGGTATTATGGAAACGTTGGCACCTGCCTCCGGCGGTGGTTTATCCCACATCAGGTTACCAGTGTAAGCCAGCGCGGCGGAAGGAAATTGACGGGGTATTGGCGTCCAGCTCGATTTTTCAGTTGTCTTCAGGTCAAGGCGACTGAAATTGATCCCCCACTTCGTAATTCCTTTTTTATAACGGATGGATTTAAAGGGAACGGCCATCTCAAACACCCATTTATCCTCGTAGTTTTTAACTTCTGATTGCCACTTGTTATCCCAGCTTAAGTCCATTTTACCGCCATCAGACATGATGCCATCCCATTGGGCGCCCGCGGCGTTTGCCCCGAAGGAGAAACCATTGGTGAGGTCGTCAAAAGGATCCATAAAAAGGAGGAAGTTGTCATTTTTTCCAAAAGCAAAATCCCGGCGCAACGACTCCACTATATAGGGACCGGCAGCTCCGTGAAAGCAGGTGGCGATGAGATACAAGTTCTCTTCGTCATAAGCCATGCGCACGTCAGTTCGCACGTTGGCTTTGCTGGTATCCATGGGCAACATCATATAAAAATCGGATGCTACGTCCGCCGCAGCCCATGCGGGCTCATCCATTATTCCGTCAATGGTGATGGGGGAAGTAGCGGGGCGAAGTTGCAACTGGAATTGTTCATTCTTTTTCTGGGCGAAGCCGGCGATGGAAAAAAGTGTAAACAAAAGAAAAAATGCGGCGGTTCTAATGTTTTTCAGAGGAATGGTCGTTGTTAGCAAAACTTTACAAAGTGAATCGATAAATTTAGGAATTCAGTGGCAATATGCTTTGTTTATTGCCCATACATTATTTTAGCGGCAATTATACAAGATGTTATGCAAAATGATCCGGAATTAAGTGGAAAATATCTGGGGACGATCTCCAGTGATTTTATAAAAGTATCAGACACTCTGAAGGAAGCTTCTTATCAAATCCGCTCACGGGGTTTCTCCACCTACCCTATTTTCCCTGTTTGTAAAACTGAACAGCCGATAGGGTCGTTGTTAGTGGATACCCCCGAGGCAAATACGGACTGGAAATATTATGCTTCTTTTCTGGATGAATTTGTGCAGCGTGGCCTTGTTGAGCATGAAGAGGATTTCAAGATTGCCTACAAAGACCCGGATGAATATTGTTGTCTTTTTGTGGTGGATAAGGATTTTACCAATTTTGTTTTTATTCCGTTTCCGGAGGATTAGAATCCAATTACACGGAGGACTCAGAGGAGCACAAAGTTTCACAGAGGGAATGCAGTTGAATGCAGTTCGAAAGACAGGCTTGCCCGACGGAGCTAGTGGTGGCGATTGTGTGGCCGCGTAGTTGGGTTGGAATGTAATCGGCTGAAGGCAAGTTCAGGGCAGGTTGAATGCTGGGTAAAAATCAGGAATTGGGTGAGTCGTCGGTCGTGAATAAAGAGACAATAGTCAATAGAAATTTCGGTGATGGGTTGGCTAATCTTTCACGCCTATGTCCGCGGAAAGCAGGTCCGACTACTCGCGGATTTCTTCGGTGTGGCTTGAAAAAATCTTTTTCGAAGGCGATGTTGAAGTAGAACTTTGTTTCACAACCCGTCATTCTTTGCAAACAAAATCACCTTATGTTGATGCATTAGCCTTGCGCTTAACAATTTAATTCATTCCAACTCCGTTAGGAGTTTCCTGTTTATAGAAATCAATCATTGGATCACCTAAGGGCGGACAAAGTCCCGGGCTTCGAACAAAAAACAAAATGCAAAAAGCCTAAGTCTGCAGTTCGGCTTCCAGTTTTCGGAGTTGTTTTCCCTTCATAGAATAAATGGGATCAAAAGGCGTTGAAATACCAAATTGATCATCCTATTGGAACGTTCGGATTTTTCTCAGGGCTAAACTTGTGGGTTTTGAAACGGTTTAGCCTTCGAGGCCGCAGCGTCCACGAGACGTGAGACACTGCGGGAACATACATGGCGGAGACAATAATTTATTCCATGTTAGGGATGGTAAGGGTGCCGCGCCAGACTACGATTCAGCGTGCAAACTCCCTTAGGCAAAGCTAGGAGGCAGTGCAAAGCACCGGAGCGATGAGCAGCCCTTGTACAGCCCGGCCCAGAGGGAACACCGTGAGGTAATCGGTTTAAAGGCAGGTTGAATGCAGGTTAAAAAGCAGGTCGAATACCGGTATTGGTAATCGGTTAAATACCGGTAATCAGTAGTCAGTTTAATACAGGTTGAAACAGGTTAAACGGGATCGGGTTTCACAACTATAAGGCTACTGCCCTATGTCGCATTTTTTCACCCCTCACTTAAAATGATCCCACCCCTGCGCGCGAAGGGCCACCACATTTCCCTGCTTCGTGATCATCACATTCTGGTCAGGTCGCGGATGGATGTAGCCGATCATGTGGATATCGGGATGGTTCTTTATTTTGTCCTGGTCTTCTTTGCGGATGGTGAAAAGCAATTCGTAGTCTTCGCCACCATTCAACGCACAGGTTATGGGATCCAGGTTGAATTCGACGGCGGTTTCAAAAGTAAGTTGATCGATGGGGATTTTGTCTTCGTACACCCGAACTCCGGCTTTGGATTCCTGACTGATGTGAAAAAGCTCTGAAGCCAATCCATCCGATATATCAATCATGGAAGTCGGTATCACACCAAATTCTTCGAGGTCAAAAATAATTTCCGTGCGCGCTTCCGGTTTTAGCTGGCGTCCTACGATGTAATCATATTTCTCCAGTCCTGGTTGCATGTCGGGATTGGAAAGAAATACCTGTTTCTCGCGCTCCAAAACCTGTAAGCCCATAAAGGACCCTCCCAGATCACCCGTAACACAAATGATGTCATTTTCCTTTGCGCCACTCCTGTACACAACTTTATTTTTCGCAACCCTACCCATAGCCGTAATTGAAATGATAAGGCCCGAGCTGGAAGAAGTGGTGTCGCCCCCCACGAGGTCGACTTTGTAATTGGTACAGGCTGCCTGGATACCTTCGTATAACGCATCAATTGCTTCAACAGAAAACCGATTACTCAACGCCAGGCTTACTGTAATTTGCTCCCCTTTACCATTCATGGCTGCGATGTCAGAAATGTTCACCGCTACGGCTTTGTAACCGAGATGGTGAATGGGCATATAGGAAAGATCGAAATGGATCCCTTCCACCAGCATATCCGTTGACACAAGCAAAAAATCTTCGCCCGCATCTATTACCGCGGCGTCATCCCCTATTCCGAAAACCGTATGTACTTGGTGGGAGGTAGCGAATTTTTGCCGGATGCGGTTAATCAGTCCAAATTCTCCTAACTGATTGATTTCTTGCCGTTTAACACTCATAATTTAAATTGTCTCTATCTTTAACCGGCTTTATCGCCGTTTTGACTCAAAAGTCAGAATTTTCCACTCAAAACGGGTTCTTTTTGTCAGTTAAGTCGTATTAAAGGTATAACCTGGCCACATGAAAAAAATTGTTGGATTGTTGCTCGTTGTCACTTTCATGATAAGCGCTTGTTCCAGCGGCAAATCGTATTATAAGACCAAGGAAGGACGGAAAAAGCAAAAGTATTATAATGACATCCAGTTTGGAGGGAGGAAAGCAAGATTAGGGTATTGATCAATTGACAGTTGACAATTCTTCAGTTTACAGCGAGCCGGGCAACCTATTTGATTTCCTGGCAGAGTTCGATCATGACGCCCTGGGTGGATTTGGGATGGAGGAAAAAAACCATCTTGTTGTCCGCGCCCATTTTAGCCTCCTGATTGAGCACATGAAATCCTTTATTTGCATACACCTTGAGGCTTTCATCGATATCGGAAACTTCAAAAGCCATATGGTGGATGCCCTCTCCCCGCTTGTCGATAAACTTGGCAACGGGTGAATCAGGGCGCGTAGGCTCGAGAAGTTCAATTTTTACGCCTCCGATATCGAAAAAAGATGTTCTTACACCTTCAGAATTTACGTCTTCAATTTTGTAATGTTCCCTTCCCAGGAGCTTTGCAAAGAGTTTGTTCGCCTGATCAATATTCTTAACAGCGATGCCGATATGTTCGAGTTTTTCCATAATTGGTTAGCTTTGTCACTCAAAGAAGAAACTTTTTACCGTATTCAAAAGTTTTAATGAAACTTTCCTTGTAATGACTGAAACATTGAGTGATATGCATGTCGAAGCTGCCCGGATACAGGAGGAAATCAAAAATTACCTCGGCCTCCGGTCCTCTGACCTGGTATTTGAATACAATAATCTGGACGGCAAAGTAAAGCTCGACCTTATAACCGTTAATCCCCGCCATAACCAGGCTTTCCTTTTTCACAATGAAACCGGTAATGACAAGGTAGAGGCATTGAAGAAAATGCTGACCTACGTACAGAGTTATAAGGAAAAAGAGAACTCATATACCATCCAGTGGGTAATGAAAGGCGGCAAGGAGCTCCATACCTCTTATTTCAAGGCTGGAAACATCATGGACGCCCTTCAGAAGTTGTATTATGGCAGGGATATGAATACTATTACGGTATTCAGCGTGGTGTTGAATCCTATTTCCTGAAAAAACGTTATTATTAAAACTAAGCATATGATCAGCGTAACGGATAAAGCCAAAGACAGGATTTCAGAACTCAGAAAGGAAGAAAACCGCTCAGACGTGGAGAATATCCGCGTTTCTGTAAAGGGTGGCGGCTGCTCTGGCCTGATGTACGACCTGGGTTTTGACGATAAGATTAACCCGGTGGATCAGGTTTTTGAAGATAAAGGCGTGAAGATCCTGGTGGATAAAAAAAGTCTTTTGTACCTCCTTGGGACCACCCTCGATTTTTCTGACGGGTTAAATGGAAAAGGGTTTCAGTTTATTAATCCGAATGCCTCCAGGACTTGCGGGTGTGGCGAAAGCTTCTCGGTATAAAAGCTTAAAGTAGAAAGCTTAAAGCAGAAGGAAATATGGGACAAAATTAATAAATTTTAAGCCGCAAGTTTACATGGTAGCAATGCACTTCAGTTCAATAGCGATCGGAGTTGGTAATGCAGTAACTTCGACCGTCGTACGGCAGGGTTGATTCTTCTTAAAATATTCTCCGTAAATTTTATTATAAATCCGAAAGTCATTTTTCATGTTCGTGAGAAAAACGGTGACATCCACCAGGTTCTCCCATCGTGATCCGGAAGCCTCCAGAATCACCCTCACATTTTCGAAGACACTGTGACATTGCTGTTCAATGTCATATGAAATTATTTTCCCACTGGCATCCAGGGTTACCCCTGGAATTTCTTTTAATCCTCGCTTTCGCGGCCCGACGCCAGAAAGAAATAAAAGTTCACCCACTCTTCTGGCGTGGGGATAAGCTCCAACCGGTTCAGGTGCCTCATCCGCGTGAATGATATCCTTCATAACTCTATGTTAATGCCAAACGTTAAACTTCCCTGATAACTTTGCCAGTCTGCCTGAGCATCTTTAGAAGGGATCATTTTGATCACACTCACCATCCAGGCACCAGGATTGCTGATATGGGTCTCGATCATTCCGTTTTGCTCAGTGAAAATGTTTTGAACTGATGTCCGGTTATTGTGACGGTTCCAAACCTTTACTCTCGCACCAAACAATGGTTTTCCTTCATACATTATTTTGAATTGAACGCGATCGCCTACTTTTAACAAATATGGATTTTGCATAGGAATGATCTCAACTGTGAGGCTCACTTCCTTTCGAAAAGTATCGTCAGTTTGTTTACCGACTTGCGTTAGCAGTTTGGCAAAGTGGGTATATAATTCACTTCCATTTTTATCTAATGCGTTTGTCTTTTGACGCTGGTAATATGCGTCATCCAGGGCGGCTTCTCTCAAATAACTATTAAACTTGTCCGGTTCAAATTCGCGGAATGAACTTTGGGTTTCCAACACGATCAAACAGGTGCCTTGCGTCTGAGGCGGAATTACCAGACCCCCTTCATCCTTGCGCAAATACCGACGCATTTCTAAAAATTTATTTTGCTGGTGAAGGGCAATCGTTTTTAACCCCCTTTTATTCGCCGCGTCGGTCGCTTCCGACTCCCTCCATGCGTTGCCGATAAAGTCAACGCCTGTCTTAAAATTAATTTTCAGACTATCCGCAGGAGCGTAAACAAATTGGGATGCTTCAAGCCACAATTCCTGAGCGCAGGCAAAAAAAGTTACCATTGAAAACATCAGAAAAAATAGTAGCCTTCTCATCATCGACAGATTATTTTGAATGCATAATTTCTTCTATCTCCTCGGCTTCGGCAGGAATGTTTTTCATCAGGTCTAAAATACCATTGCCTGTGATGACAACATTATTTTCAATACGCACACCCAACCCTTCTTCTCGGATATAAATTCCGGGTTCGACTGTCCATACCATACCTTCCACCATTTTCTGATACATATTGCCTACATCATGCACATCCAATCCAAGCATGTGAGAAGTTCCATGCATATAATACCTGGCAAAAAGTGGTTTGTCAGGGTGTTGATTTTTCACATCCTGCTTATCCAGCACCTTTAGTGAAATCAATTCGTGTTCCGTTATCTTCTGAATTTCTCTGTGATATTCAAAATACAACACCCCGGGCTTAAGTATTTTTAGCGCAGCTTTCTGAATTCTCAACACGGCGTCGTAGACTTCTCGTTGCCGTTTGGAAAATTTACCGTTGACAGGAATGGTCCGTGTTAGGTCTGCGTTATAGTTAGCGTATTCAGCGCCCACATCCAGTAACAATGCATCCCCATCCTGGCATGTTTTATCATTGGCGATGTAATGTAAAACACAGGAGTTCGCACCAGAAGCAATGATAGGTTCATAGGCAAAACCTCTTGAACCGCTTTTTATGAACTCATGTACGTATTCTGCCTCAATTTCATATTCCTTAACGCCCGGCTTTACAAATTTCAAAACTCGACGAAAAGCCTTTTCAGTGATATCACAGGCCATTTGCAACAAATCAATTTCCGCCTTTGATTTTACAGAGCGCAACCGATGCATGAGTGGTGCCAAACGCTCATACTGGTGAAGCGGATATTTTTTCTGACACCATGCAATAAACCTCATGTCACGGGAGTCAAGGGATGCGTCCGCCCGATAATGATCATTGGTGTTTAGGTACACATGTTCAACATTGCCCATCACCATCATGGTGTTGAATAACTTTGGGAATTCTGCAGCCCACAGCACCGTCTGAATACCCGTCGCTTCCCGCGCTTGGTCCTTAGTCAGCTTATGTCCTTCCCAAAGGGCGATCTGTTCGCTGGTCTCGCGAAGAAACAAAACCTCCCTGTATTTTTCTTCCGGAAAATCGGGGCATAAAACCAGTATGGTTTCTTCCTGGTCCACGCCTGATAAATAAAACAGGTCACTGTTTTGCCGGAACCTCATGGTGCCGTCTGCATTGGTTGGTATGATGTCATTTGCGTTCAGAACAACAACGGAGTTCGGTTTGATGTGTTTCAATAAATTCTGTCGGTTACCGATAAATAACTGCTTGCTTATGTTCTGATATCGCATAGGGAATCGTTTAGCTAACAGGCGTCCTGCCTCAAAGTCATCAAGACACAAAGAAAAACAAAAAGGACGTACCGGGGGGTAATTTTTAATTTTTCTTACTGCCTGCACTATTCTATTGATGATAGAAGTAAGGAGCAAGTATGAAAATCGAATGTGCCTATCTGGTTCTTTAGACAATCCTCATAAAAAAACCGGAGTACTTCCGGTTTTCTATTCACTACACAAAATAATTTATCAATTCAACACTTTATTCTTAAAACCGGAGATTACTTGACGTCACGCGTGAGAGAATTCCTCAGGTGTTTAGCAGCGTTTGTACTGAACACGTCGGTTGCATTAAGGATTAATTTTATGGTCTCCTCCGGTGCATCTGAATGGGGAAAATGTCGGCAGTTCTGAAGCAGAACCAAAGGGTTCGTAATCGATCCTTTGGGAATTCCTGTTGGACTTCACCGTGCGCAAGATTATAGACTACCTTGTCAAGCTTCAATCTTATTTATTGGCGTGTCCTGTAAGAACCTGTTCCCTGATGAAGGAGATCAGATCCTTGTTTAATTTTTGTTTTTCAGTATAAAAAAATCCGTGCGGTGCACCTTCATAGCGAATGAAGTTTGCATCCGGAATCATATCGGCGCTTTGCTCACCGGTTGGTTCTATCGGCACAGTTTTATCTGCATCACCGTGAATGATAAGCGTCGGTACATTCACCTGCGACATCTCCTCACGGAAATCGGTTGATGAGAATGACTTCGCGCATTCTTGTGTGGCTCTCGGAGAAGCCATTGTGCACAGCATTCTGTAATATTCAAGCAAAGGGGTGCTTACCGGTTTGTTAAGCACATTTACGCCAAAGAATTGTTTACCGAAACTATCCAGAAATCCAATACGATCATCCTTCATCTCCTCCATCATTTTATCAAAAACAGATTGATCAACTCCTTTAGGATTGTCTGCAGTCTTCAGCATAAAAGGAGTAACTGAACCTAATAGCGCCACTTTACTAACCCGTTCGCCACCGTACCGGCTAAAGTATCTCACTACTTCACCTCCACCCATCGAAAAACCAACCAGGATTACATCGTTCAGATCCAACTCATCCAATAGCGATTTCAAATCACCCGTTAACGAATCATAGTCATAGCCATCCCATGGCTTCGAAGATTTTCCAAATCCTCTTCGATCGTAAGCAATGACCCGAAAGCCGGATTCAACCAAATCGTTTATTTGATACTCCCACATTTCATGACTCAACGGCCATCCATGAATAAGCACTACAGGCTGCCCTGCACCAAAGTCCTGGTAGAATATCTTTACAGACTCACCGGATTCTGAATTTTTAGATTTAATAAAACTCATATATCATCTATTTAAATTTGTTGTTATTTTTTCATGACTTATTTCCCACGAAGCGGCTTTCCTCCTCTTCGATCAGCACATATGTAGAAAAGCCCACCGTCCTTTGCCTGTACCGACATCTGGCTTTTAGCGGCGATATCAACACCATATAATTAACGGCGCTTTGAGGAAAAAAATCAGAAGCGCCTTTGAAAGCACTAGTTTTGCTGAAGTACGTTGGTCCAATCCCGCTACAATAAAATTACCCCTATCCCAGTCGTACTATATGAGTAAATTTTTATTCCAGTATTTAAGATATGCCTGGTTAGGTTTTTATTGAAGGCACTATGCGAAATGGGATATTGCGGTGGCATAAAAATTGAGTATAAAAACAAGATATAGTTACCGTGTTTGTGGTTGTTTTTGCACGCTAAAGCCAGTCGGTTGCTTTTTCTCAATAATAAAATAAACAAATTTCAGCAGTATTTATTTCCTCCAATCCTGTTGAGGTAATGCGAATTCCACAATTTGTTCTTTAAACCTTGTTGCCTTCATTGAAGACATTTTCCTTTGCTTTAAGTACGAATACCTCAATGATCTGACGGCAGTAAAGGATGCCGATTAAAAAAAAGTCTGCGATCATTGCAGCTCTTTATATTAGGCTTGGCACCTTACAGGATTCCCAATCCGACGGCAGCAGCTATAATGAATGGTTAGCCGGTGAAATAATTCCAAAATGATCAAAACGAAATTTTACTCAGCGGTTGTCAAAGATTTGCGCTCTCAATTTTGAAGTCGATTGAACCGTTATCGCCTATAAGGGGAACAGTTTTCAATACGCGACTAATGAATTTGTGGGCTTCTGGTAACAAAGTCAAAGGCTAATCGCTCAAATTTCTTTAGATTAGCAAGGCATTTATTAACAATGTATTTCTTTTTCCCATGTTGTCTTCGTGATCAGAAGACCACGTAATATAGCACCCTCTCGAATCCGGTTAATCAAAATCATTGAACTAGCGTAATAATAGTATGGAGAGCATCAGGATCAGCACAGCGCAATTTGAAAACAAGAGTGGAGACAAAAGTTATAACTTGAATATTATTTCGAATCTGGCAGGTGAGGCGTCCCGCCAGGGTTCTCAGGCAATTTCTTTCCACGAGTGTTCTGTAACAGGGTATACTTTTGCCCGCCATCTTTCGAAAGAGCAAATGATCGACCTTGCAGAATTTATTCCGGATGGGGAAAGCATTCGTCGGTTGCAGCAAATTGCATCGCTTCATAAAATTATTGTTCTCGCGGGTTTATTTGAAAAAGACAAAAATGACAAGTTGTATAAGGCTTATGTTTGCGTCGGGCCAGAGGGGCTGATTGCACGCCATCGCAAACTTCACCCTTTCATTAATTCACACCTTACGCCAGGTGATGCCTACACTGTATTCGATATCCATGGATGGAAGTGCGGCATATTAGTGTGCTATGACAATAACATCATTGAAAATGTGAGAGCCACCGTGCTATTGGGCGCGGATATTATTTTTATGCCTCACGTAACGATGTGCACACCTTCCACCAGGCCAGGAGCAGGATTCATTGATCCTGCATTGTGGTTCCATCGCCAAAAAGATCAGACATCCCTCCGCCTTGAATTTGACGGTATGAAAGGAAGGTCATGGCTGATGAAATGGCTACCAGCCCGTGCCTATGACAATGGTGTATATGTAGTATTTTCCAACCCCATTGGAATGGACGATGATCAATTAAAAAACGGATGTTCGATGATTCTGGACCCGTTTGGGGATATCATTGCAGAATGCCGGAAACTCGATAATGATTTCGTCACGGCTACCTTTTTTGAAGAAAAATTGACACAAGCCGGAGGATTTCGTTATCGCAAGGCAAGACGACCCGATCTTTATGGATCAATTTTAAGTCAACCGCATGTACCCGAACAAAAAGTCGTGTGGATGAAAATTAGTGAATGATCTCACTTTGTTTCCCCATCCTGATAACAGAATTCCTTCATGGTTTGCTGGAGGGAATAGCGATCTAAATCAACTAAGCGTCAACCCTGAGGCTCGTTCACTTCATCCGTAACAACAAAGTTTATAAGGACGAAAGTTACCAGAAGCCCGGAAAAAAGTCCTTCCAGAGCAACAATAAAGGAGGCAATGTAAGGATTCATATACCGCCCCATCGGTTCATTCTCAATGATGGAAAGCATGAGGCTCTCATCAAGAGACATATATACAAACAAGAAGACTGAGAAAATAGCAGACCCGATAGCAGCCGTTGAAACGCCGGTAGCCAGCGCGCGGAAATAGTTGAGCTGATCGCCATGAGTTTCTCTGAATTTTTTCAAGGCCAGATAGACGCCACCGACAAGAATAAACAGGTTCAACAATCGCAATTCAACCCTATGAGATAATCCGACAAAATGCATGATGACGAAGTATATGATCAATCCTAGGGCAATGCGCACTCCATAACTTTCGGGAATGCGATTAGGGTTGGAAAAAAAGCTCATAGGAGGAGGTTAAGTACATAAGGTAATTTACTTTCTTTTTCAAGATTTCCAAAATTTGTCCATCAACTTTTTGGATCCGAAACCCGCAAACCATCGCTGTAAAACAGTGCAATTCTGCAAAGAATGTGCATTTTTGCAACATGACCATAGAAGACTTTGTTTTGAGCCTAGCTCAATCTCAGCCACCAGAAAGACTATCAAAACTTTTAGAGGCCCTCTGGTATGATGGGAAGAAAGATTGGGAGGCCGCACACAATATTGCCCAGGAAATTGAAACATCGGAGGGATCCTTGATCCATGCATACCTGCATCGCAAGGAAGGAGATTCAGGTAATGCGTCCTATTGGTATCGCAAGGCAGGCAGGGCAGTCCCTGACGTTTCATTGGAGGAGGAATGGAAACAGATAGCTACTGAGTTGCTAAACGCCCAAAAAAGCAATGCGAAACATCAGGCGAATACGTAAAATATAAAGTTAAATTTCCGCGTATTTGAATCAGGAATAATCCGACCAATCCCCAAAATGATGGTCGGGAAAATTTGACAAGGAGAATTAAAATGAGGATATGATATGAGAATAACGGCGCACCTTGATAATATAAAAATCTATACACCACTCAACAACACGTCATCGCATTAGATGAATTGGCTAGGGTGGTAGCATTCCTGCCAATAGTCAATTATTTTCTTTACCGTATTTTGCAGCCCTGCCATAGTGGATGATTTAAGAAAAAATCCCTGCACAGACATCGCATACGCGTCATGGACCGCTTTTTTATCTACGCCTGTAGTGAAAAATAAATATGGAATAGATTTTAGATTTGATCTTTCTTGTGTGACAATTTTGCTCCTTACTTCGAAGCCATCAATTTTAGGCATATTAATGTCAGAGAGAATCAGGAAAGGCTGAACTTCCGCTGAATTCAGGTACTCAAGTGCATCATTCCCATCAGAGAAGAAAAGGATCTTATTTGGAAAATTCAGATTCTTAAAGATCTCATCCAGGATTTGCTGATCTTCTACGTCATCTTCAATCACTATAACCGGACCCGATTTTCTCATTGTGTCTGTGTTTTAGCACGTTCCATGTTTTATCAAGGATTTATTTCTTCCATGAGAGAAAAAATAATGCCAAAAACATTTAGCGGGAGATTCAGACATTTAGAGCGTCAATAAACAAACTGCTGTAGAAAGAATCTACAGGCAACTTCTATTTTCCTGGAAAAATAGCGAGTTATTACATGATCAGCAGGCTGCAGCTGATACCCAAGGAAAGTCCAACAAGGTTAATGAAAGAGAAAAGTTTTATTTTTGATCAAGTGCCTCCAGGCGATCTTTAGATAATTTTTTACCATTGGACTTCCTGTTCAGTTTGCAAAGCGTTTTGTTGAATCCCGCATCCTTACTTACTGGCGCCAGGTCAAATGATACACTGGAAATGAATGGTTATTTTTCGAAGCCCAGTTTATCAAGGCCTACCTTAATTTCCGGCGCTGACATGAATAAATCCCACAATAATCCGGACCTGTGATTTTCCATCATCACAACAATGGGTCCCTGATCAATGGCCAAATAATGGGGTATATACCAGTTATGCGCTTCACTGAAGGCGTCATAAAATCCGTATTGACCCCACACCTTGTCACCCAAATTGTAGTACAAATATTTGAGAACTTTCATTGATGCCTCCGGTGTGTATGGAAAAGATGATAACGCTGCTGTGGGAGAAATGACGCCTAAATCTTCAGCAGGACTGTGGGCTGCATATCCCTTAACGGAATAACTCGCCGTAAGCCCCCAACAATTTTCTCCATAACCCTTGAATTGCTTCGGATTTTCAATACAATACTGTCGATTTATCAGGGTGTGGTTTCTATTGTGTTGCCAGTAATCCGCATAGCGATCCTTGAGTTTACGCGGATCGAGCCCAAGAAATGAATAATGAGACCAGAAAAGAGGACCTCCGAATTGTGTTGCGCCGTTGTGACTCAGGGGTAAGTGATATCCATATTGTTTATGCTCAGGATCGTTTTTGATCTTACCTCTCCTTGCCCAACCCTTGTGATACACCCCAGCGGGTACCCCGTGGGTTGGCGATGCGGCGGCAAGTACATACATGATCAGACATTCATTATAACCAGTGACCGCAAAGTTCATCGCCCAGGCATGATTCGGAGACCAATGCCAGTACAGAACTTTCTTCCCGTCTCTGCGATACCAGTCCCATTCAATTTCCTTCCATAATTGATCGATTTGTTTTGACAATGCTTTTTCATTATCGGTGCCATTCTTAAAATATTCCCTGACACATATGAGGCCCTCGGCTAAGTATGCCGTTTCCACAAGATCACCCCCATCGTCATTTGGGCTAAATGGTTTTACGCTACCCGTCTCTCCATTCATCCAATGTGGCCAGGCACCGTGGAACCGATCCGCACTTGCAAGCCAGTCAACGAGTTTTTTGAGTCTCACGTATCCCTGTTCCCGGGTAATAAATTTTCGCTCTATCCCCACAAGAATTGCCATAACTCCAAAACCGGTACCTCCGGAGGTGATGATGTGCTTATCACTTTCCGGGTAAATATTATCGGCGTGAAAGCGCTCCCGTGCCGCACCCGATGTAGGTTCAGCACCATCCCAGAAATACTGAAACGTACGGCTCTGAATCAAAGTCATTAAGGAATCATCGCTGATCTTCGGACGTTCCAGATTTTTAGCATGCTGGGAAAACCCCAGGACGGGCATTAAGAATGCAACCAGAAGAAGTATCCTTTTCATATCGACAGGTTATCAATCATCATGAGCATTGTTTAACGGCTGAATCCGAGCGTCTCCATTCCAGTTTGAATCTCAGGAGCTGACATAAATAAATCCCAGAGCAAGCCAGTGCGATAATTTTCAATCATGACGATAATAGGTCCCTGATCAATAGCCATGTAGGAATTTGCCGTCCATCCTTTGCTAACATTGAAAGCATCGTAGAACCCATAGGATCCCCATAACCTGTCACCCAAAGTGTAATAAAAAAACTTTAAAGCTTTCATTGATTCAGCCGGTGTATAAGGAAACGAAGATAACGCAGCGGTGGGTGTGATCACGCCCAGATCATTCGTGGGAGAGTGGGCCGAATATCCGATATGATTATCACTTGCCGTAAGACCCCAATTGTTATCACTGTATCCTACGTAATTTTTTGGATTCGCCACCGCATCAGGGTATCTGATTTCATTTCAAGAATGATCTCAAAATTCTTATGCATCAATGTTCGCTGTGTAAAAGGGAGTTCATCGCCCATGGAAATTTTTTTATAAGACCCGTTTTCTTGTGGTACAAAAGCATCGAAATAATCAATAGTCTGGTCGTAAAATTCCAGTAACCATATTTTTTTTGACTTTACACTGTGGCGTATTGGCAACCTGATCCAATAGGAGGCATTGATCTTAAAATCCTTATTCTGGTAAAGGGAATTCTGCTGAAAGCGATCAGCGTAAGAGCCGCTGGATATATCGTTGAACGTAACTTTATTTGTACTGTCAATAAAGTAGGTAACTTCATAGGGCATGAAGTTGCGTTCATCAACCAGATCATTGATTTCAATTATCTGCTGACCCCATATTGTTGAATTGGAGACTATGAAACCTATAAAAAAAAGCCATCGGCACATCCTTGGGAAATTCTAAATGGATCGTTGTCAAACTGTGGCTGCAGAACTCATTCTACATGCAATCTACTATGATATATTTTTTTTTTCCACTTGAACAGCTCTTCCCGGTTTCTTTGCAACTCTTTTTCCGATGGTGCGTAATCTATCAGCAGTTTTATATCAGGTTGTCCAGCATCCACCCAGGCGGAGTACCAAAAGCTTCCCACACTTTTTATTGAGGCACGCATTTGTTTTTCCACCATGCCGTTCAAAGCCTCATGATAGGCTAAAGCGTATTCCGGGGCGTAAACTTTTATGGTCTGACTTCCTTTGGTCTCAAAGGTGTATTTTTTTTCCTCAAATACCACACCTAGCATTTTTTCCTCGTTCAGAACGGAATCGACCAGTGCATGAGAGGTTGTAATAATTTGCCACGCGGCTCCTTGAACGTCAGAAATATATTCGCAGGGCCCAACAAAGAAATTATAATCCGGACTATGTAACTCAGGCAGGCGCGATTCCCACAGGCCGTGAATACCATCCTGCCCGGATAGTTGTCCATTGTAATTTTCTGTCGTGTGGAGGGGTACGTGTGCATCCGCAATATAATGACCCAGTTCGGCTGATAGCCGCAAAATATTCGATGGATCTTTGATCATAAAAGCATCGCGCAACTGACCATATACCTGATTGATATGCCAAGGGAGAATTCCATAAGCGATAAGAGTGTCTGGATGATATATCTTAATCGCTTCGTGCCATGCATGGGGCAGTAAGAGACGGACGCTATCATCATAATGATCAAAGTCAAGGTAATGACGAGGGGCTTCTTCGGGTATTGCGTACCTTCTTTTATCCGGGTTCACGGATGCATCCTTTATATAAGTAAGATTTTTCTTGTAAAACCCAATCATTGGGGGTGGAAGGGTAAAAACGGCAAGACCGTTAATCTTCTCATGGGCAAAAAAGCCCCAAAATGGTTGAAAACCAAGCATTAACGAGGCGCAAGTAGCCATGAGGAGGGTCTTTCTCATTCAAGCATCAGGAAAAGATTGAATTTAGTAAAACGCAAACCAGGTTTACGCTTTGTATTTTTAATTATTCCCATTACCTTTGCAATCCTTATTTTTGAACACAGATATGGCAAATCATAAATCAGCAGAAAAAAGAATTCGCGCCAATGAAACCAAGCGCCTGAGAAACCGCTATCAGCATAAAACAACCCGCACTGTTGTTAAAAAGCTGAGAACGACGACTGCGAAATCAGAAGCTTCGGAACTTTTAAAACAGGTTTCTGCGATGATTGACAAATTGGCAAAAAACAATATCATTCATTGGAAAAAAGCGGCTAATCAGAAATCAAAATTGGCCCGATTTGTAAACGGACTCGAAAAATAACTTTGTGCATATTTTAGGAAACCCTCCCGGTCGTTAGCACCGGGAGGGTTTTTCTTTTTACTTTCGTTATTTGAAGCCTGTTGGCAACGCTAATTGGCTGATTAATAGAGAAAGACCCCTTTCTATGAATGAACCCTCATTAAACCCACTGAAGATCAAAAACTGGTCTCCGGAAGACCGGCCACGTGAAAAGTTACTGTTAAAAGGGATACACGCCCTTTCCGACGCAGAACTGGTGGCCATTCTGTTAGGCAGCGGCACGACAACAACCAGCGCGGTGGAACTTGCAAAAAAAGTATTACAAACCGTGGATAACAAACTCAATGAACTGGCAAGGCTGTCGATAAAAGATCTTACGAGGGTTAAGGGCATCGGCGAGGTGAAAGCGATTACCATCATTGCCGCTTTGGAGCTGGGCCGGAGAAAAAGAGATTCGGATCCTGAAGAAAAACCCCGCATTACGGGATCCAGGGATGTTTTTGAAATCCTGAAAGCTCATTTACTCGACATCCCGCATGAAGAATTTTGGATTCTGCTGCTCAACAGGGCAAATCGTGTTATTAAAAAGCATCAAATCAGTCAGGGAGGCGTTTCCGGTACTGTGGCAGATCCCAAAATTATTTTTAAAGTGGCTTTAGGGGAATTAGCAAGTGGCATTATACTCGCCCATAATCATCCCTCGGGCAATCTGACCGCTAGCCAGGCCGATATTGAATTAACAAAAAAGCTTAAAGAAGCAGGTAAACTATTGGAGATTCAAGTGCTCGATCACGTGATCATTGCTGGCCAAAAATATTATAGTTTTGCTGATGAGGGAATTTTATAAGTTCCAGCATTATTTTATGGAATTGATCGTTGAATACCTGACAGTTGACGACTGGCAATTTGAGCAGATTTTTAAATCAGGATTTTTTTGTTGTCCCAATTAATGGGATTGTCAATTTGCCAACTTCCCATTAATAAACAGACCTTTTCATAATTTTTAACAAAACGAAAAGAATCACTTTTTTCGCATGAATAAACAAAAGATTATTGGCGGCATTCTTGTCCTTCTGTTGATCATTTGTGGACTGGTGGTAAATTTCCATGCAAAAGATCCGGTTGGTATATCGAGAATTGCACCGGAACCGATAAAACCTTCCATGCCGAACCCTTATGTGGAGAAATTACTTGAAGATTATGAAGGTGAAATAATCGACCTTTTTCGTAAGACTAAAACTCCCGGTCTGGCTATTGGTATTGTTCAGGATAGTACCATTCTATACTTAAAAACATTTGGTGTCAGGGAAGTGGGTACCACCGATTCTGTAAATATTCATACTGTTTTCCGGCTGGCCTCAGTATCAAAATGTTTTGCCCCCCTTTTGACAGGATTGCTGGTTGAAGAAAATAAACTGCGTTGGGAGGACCGCGTGGTCCAGCACTTACCCACCTTCGAGTTAAAGACGAAGGAAAAGACTGACAAGCTGCTGTTAACCCACGTCCTCTCGCATACTACCGGTCTTCCGTATCACACCTACACCACCCTGGTGGAAGACGGGATGGATCTCAAAAGCATGTTAACAGAACTCAAAAACGTAAATCTCATTGCCGAACCAGGTGAAATTTACAGTTACCAAAATGTAGCCTATAGTATTATTAGTGAAGTTATCAGAGCATCCACTGGGAAAAGCTATGAGGATTTATTGAAAGAGAAAATTTTTTATCCGCTGAAGATGGACGATTCATCCATCAGTTATGATGCGATTATAGAAAACAAAAATGTTGCAAAACCCCACCTTCACTGGAGAAAAGGCTGGAAGGCTACAAAAATTTCCGACACCTATTATAACGTGGCCCCTGCTGGAGGAGTAAATGCCAGCATTTCCGATATGACTCAATGGCTGAAAGCTATGTTGGGAACAGATAAAACATTTATTAAAAAAGAAACGCTTGACAAAATATTTACGCCGGTTATAAAGGCAAAAACAAAAAATCGTTATTTCCGTAAATGGGTAGGTAAATCGGATTCCCATTATGCACTTGGTTGGCGTGTATTGAACTTCAAAAACGATACGCTGTTATATCATGGAGGATATGTAGAGGGTTATCGGAGCGAAGTAGCCATTGACAGGAGAAGCAAAATGGCGATTTGTGTTTTAAGCAATGGGCCTGGACGTTTGGTTGATAACAGTGTACCCCTGTTTTTTAATCTGTTCTATAATCAGCGCGATTCTATTTTATTCTGGCAGAACAAGCAAGAGCAGATAACGGATGAGACCCTGGTAAAACGATGAAACTTTGGAATTATCTCCATTATTTTTATAATCACACTCGTAAATTGAATATACACTCTCATGAAAAGTGACCGCGTGATTATCCTGATAGCGGGAGCCGTCCTTATCATCTCCGTTTTTTATGCTTTCCTGGGCAGTCAGGATAATTCCTCCTATATAAAAGGAATTGAAAAGGAAAGAGAAGAGAAAGATCGCTTTTTGCGAACTTCCCCTGAATCACCTTTCCCGAAATCAAAGCAAGAATTTAAAGGCTTACAATACTATGCTCCTGACATACGCTATAGGATCATGGCTGAACTTGACCCGATAGCAGAAAAGAAAATGGTGCTTTTATCGACGAATGATGGAAAGGAGCAGCGTTATATAGAATATGGCTACGCTACCTTTAAACTGGATGGCGAATCTAACAAACTATTAATCCTTGAAATCGCGGACATGGGGCCCGCAAGAGGAAAGTTATTTTTGGCATTCGGAGATAAAACAAGTACTGATGAAACGTATGGTGCCGGACGTTACCTTGATGTGACCAAGACACCCGGAAGCAGCACCATTAAACTTGACTTTAATCTGGCTTATAACCCTTATTGCGCTTATAACAGTAACTTTTCATGCCCATTGCCGCCTCCGGAAAATCTTTTAAGCATCGCGATAAAGGCTGGTGAGAAAACGTATCACACAGGTTTGTAATTTCAAATTGTTTCCTTTCAGATACTGGAAAAGCATCCTATGCCAAATTATGGGCATCATATTTACCTTAATCATACCTCCAATATTTCAATCCACATGGCCAACGAAAAATGTTTATGATTTGTGCATAAGTTGTGGGCAGAATATCTTTTAGTATGAATAACTTTCGTTGGCATAAAATTGAGTAACTGTGTACACGGTTCAATTATGCGATTTACCTCTAAACCTGTATTATTGAATTTTTATTCTCACCCGAAGGCATGACCATCGCATACAACTGGCTAAAAGATTACATTGATACGCCTGAAAGTCCCGAGGACCTTGGAAAAATATTAACGTCAACAGGTTTGGAGGTCGAAAGCGTTGAGTTATTTGAAAACATCAAAGGTGGTTTGTCAGGTCTTTTAATCGGTGAGATTTTAACTTGTTCCAAACACCCGAATGCCGATAAACTATCCATAACCACTGTTGATATCGGCGCAGATCAACCCACTCAAATTGTTTGTGGTGCACCTAATGTCGCGAAAGGTCAAAAGGTAATAGTGGCGGTTCCGGGCACCACTATATACCCTAATCATCGCGAACCTTTTACTATCAAATCGACAAAAATAAGAGGCGAATTATCTGAAGGAATGATTTGTGCTGAAGATGAAATAGGCCTGGGAGAAAACCACGCGGGTATCATCGTGTTGGTAACTTCGGCAGCCAACGGCACCCACGCATCGGAATTTTTTAATATTCATTCTGATTATATCTTCGAGATTGGGTTAACACCGAATCGCGCGGACGCAACTTCCCATATCGGAGTGGCGAGAGATATTAAGGCTTCCAAAAACCGGTCAATAAAATGGCCTTCAGTTGAAGGGTTCACGTCAGACAATAAAAATT
>JBDSIM010000267.1:0-22266 GCA_039917935.1 Cyclobacteriaceae bacterium
TACTTTAAACTCGTTGCTGGTGGAAATGGATGGTTTCGCCACTGACTCCGGAGTCATTATCCTGGCGGCAACCAACCGACCCGATGTTTTGGATTCCGCGCTTTTACGTCCCGGACGTTTTGACCGCCAGATCAGCATTGACAAGCCCGATATTGTAGGCAGGGAAGCCATCTTCAAAACCCATTTGAGACCCATTAAGATTGACAGTACGGTCGATCCTAAAAAGCTGGCTGCACAAACGCCTGGCTTTGCCGGAGCAGAGATCGCCAATGTTTGTAATGAAGCAGCGCTGATTGCGGCACGAAGGGATAAAAAAGCTGTTGATATGCAGGATTTCCAGGATGCTATTGATCGCGTGATCGGCGGATTGGAAAAGAAGAATAAAATTATTTCTCCTGAAGAAAAGAAGATCGTGGCAGTACATGAAGCAGGTCACGCGGTCGCGGGATGGTTCCTGGAACACGCCGACCCTTTGGTAAAAGTAAGTATTGTACCTCGTGGCGTGGCCGCCTTAGGATACGCCCAATATCTACCGAAAGAACAATTCCTTTATCAGACAGAACAGATGATGGATGAAATGTCCATGGCTTTTGGAGGACGGGCCGCTGAAGAAATTGTGTTTAATAAAATCTCAACAGGCGCACTCAGTGATCTTGAACGCATTACTAAAATGGCCTATGGTATGGTTACGGTCTATGGCATGACCAAAGCCATCGGAAATATGTCTTACTATGATTCGAAACAAGCTGATAACTATACGTTCCAAAAGCCTTACTCTGATGCTACCGCGGAAAAGATCGATAAAGAAGTAAGAAGTATTATCGAGGAAGCTTACCAAAGAACCGTAAAACTTTTAACAGAACATCGGCAATACCTGGATGTTATTGCCAGAGAGTTACTTGAAAAAGAAATTCTTTTCCAGGCAGATCTTGAACGGCTAATTGGTAAACGCCCATTTGATAAGCAAACGACCTATCAGCAATTTACCAACGGGCAAGGTAAGTATGAAAAGAAAAAACATGAAAGTGAACAACCCGGAGTGGATCCCACTCCTACCCTGGAGGGAGACATGCCCAATAAAGCGGGATAGTTATTTCAGGTGATTAACCTTATTTTTGAAACTCAGGTGTAAGCCTGAGTTTTTTTTATGCAGGCCATTAAAAGTCGAAAAGTATTCAAAGTGTAAAAGTGTATTCCACTCCTTTGTTGGATTAAAAAATATTGCTTCGCCATGATAAGAAAAATGAATGGTTTCGCCTGTCCGATAAAAATGAAATGATTCATTGCACATTATTCAATACATTACAATAATAGTTTCTTAGAGACTTTGTGGAAACAAAATGACCAGCACCCGCATATCATCCCTGAATAACAAAAAAATATTCTTCGCATCGGATTTTCACCTGGGTGTTCCTGATTATGAAAGCAGCCTCCTGCGCGAAAGGCAAATCATTCAATGGTTGGACAGCATTAAAAGCGAAGCACACTCGATTTACTTACTGGGGGATATTTTTGATTTCTGGTTTGAATATAAACACACCATTCCCAAGGGTTTTATCCGGCTTTTAGGCAAATTAGCAGAGCTTCGGGATCAGGAAATTCCCATTTATTTTTTTACTGGAAATCATGACATGTGGATGTTCGATTATTTTCCTCGCGAATTAGGGATACCCGTATATCGCAAACCTCATGTTTTAGAAGTGGGTGAACAAAAACTTCTTATTGGCCATGGCGATGGATTAGGGCCGGGAGATAAAACTTATAAGATCCTGAAGAAATTTTTCAATAGTCAGGCATGTCAATGGCTGTTCGCCAGGCTGCATCCCAATTTGGGTATCACCATCGCCAGCACATGGTCAAAAAGAAGCCGTATAAACAACCTGAAGCGTGAAGAGAAATTTGAACGACAGGAAAGTGAATTCTTATGGATGTTTTGCCGCGAAGTGGAGAAAGTAACGCATCACGACTATTACATTTTTGGCCACCGTCATCTGCCACTGAACCTTCAAGTGTCAGTCAATAGTACGTATATCAATCTCGGAGAATGGGTTCATTTTAAAACTTACGGCGTATATGACGGCATGAATGTTGAACTAAAAGAATTTAAGCCCTTGAAATGATGAAAACCTTTTTGTTTGTTTTTTTTTTAGTCGCCATTGCGGCCTTACCAACGCAGGCACAAAAAAAAATAAAAACGATTACCTTAAGTGATTCCATTTTGTTCACGGCCATCGATAGGCCCGGAGATTTTTACATCGTTACAAAAACAGGTCAGATACAACGATTTGAAAAAAACGGGAAGCTGACCCTCCTGTATAAATCCGAAGCCTTGCCCGCTATTTTTGATCCCCGGGATGGCTCGCGCTTGTTTGCTTATTACCGCCACGACCAGCATTATGAATATTTGAACCCTTCCTTTGCACCGACAGCTTCCTATCATATAGATTCAGCCTTTGCGATCCAGCCATGGCTGATTTGTACATCTGGTGAATATAAACTCTGGGTATTAGACAACGCCGATCACACCTTAAAGAAAGTAAATATTCGGGCATCGGAGGTAGAGGTTGAAGTTGTCGTCGATACCCTGTTGATTCAAAATGTAAGCGCTTTCAAGACCATGCGAGAATATCAAAGTTTTGTCTTTCTGTTAGACCCTTTAAAGGGAATATTCATATTTAATAATCTGGGGAAGCACATCAGAACCCTGGCGTTTTCCGGCATCGGGCATTTTAACTTTTTAGGCGAGGAGTTGTATTATCTGGAGGGCGACCAGTTGAAATTTTTTAATCTCTTTTCTGCTGAAAACCGTGTTATTAATATCCCTAAGGAAGGATACATCACTGGATTGCTGACGGATGAACGGATGATCCTGTTTAAGGATCAAACCATAGATATCTTCGAGTTTCGACCATAACTGGTAAGAATCTGTTCATTTTTGAACATATTTGTAGATACAGGAACATGCCTGGATCGAAATAAAGGCTTTCTGCCTTGTATTCGCGATTGGCACAGTATTTCCTTATCAGCTCAATTCTAAACCTAAATCAGAAGAAAACGTGACCCAGGTAGGCGGTAAAATTCTAATGATCGACGACGATGAAGATGTACTTCTTGCCGCGAAAATGCTACTCAAAAAGCAAAGCCATCATGTTATTATTGAAAAAAACCCAAACAAGATTCCTTTCCTGCTGAATAACGATATCTATGATGTCATCCTGCTGGATATGAATTTCAGTAAGGATATCACCAGTGGAAAGGAAGGTTTTTATTGGCTTGAGCAAATTCTTGAAAGGGATGCGAACGCAGTAGTTATCCTTATCACAGCTTTTGGGGATGTAGAGATGGCCGTTAAGGCCCTGAAGAAAGGGGCTACTGATTTTATTTTGAAGCCCTGGCAAAACGAAAAACTTGTTGCCACTATTTCTACCGCGATTCGATTAAAGCAAAGTTATAACCAGGTCGACAAGCTGAAGAAAGCAAAAGAGATGCTTGAAGAGCAGATTAGCAAACCTTTCGGTGAAATTATCGGGCAAAGTACGGCCATTAAAGATGTCTTTTCACTGATCGATAAAGTGGCTAAAACGGAGGCTAATATTTTAATACTGGGGGAGAATGGTACAGGAAAGGAACTGATTGCAAGGGCCATCCATCAACGGTCGTTGCGAAAAGACAATAGCTTTGTTGCCGTCGATATGGGTGCTATTACAGAATCACTTTTTGAAAGTGAACTTTTTGGACATAAAAAAGGAGCCTTTACTGATGCGCGTGAGGACAGGCCTGGAAGATTTGAACTCGCCACCGGTGGCACACTTTTCCTGGACGAGATAGGAAATTTAAGCTTGAGCTTACAAAGTAAACTGCTCAGCGCATTACAATCGCGTCAGGTAACGCGTGTCGGCTCGAACCAACACATTCCAGTGGACATCAGACTGATCTGTGCCACCAATATGCCACTGCACAAAATGGTACAGGAAGGAACTTTCAGACAGGATTTGCTTTATCGGATCAACACGGTAGAAATTCACGTGCCTCCATTAAGTGACCGCGTGGAAGATATACCCATGCTGGCTAACCACTATTTGAATTACTACGCCAAAAAATATCACAAGCTCGTCAATACAATAGCACCTGAAGCGCTGGATAAGTTGAAACGTTATGCCTGGCCTGGAAATATCCGCGAATTGCAGCACTCAATTGAACGTGGAGTCATTATGACGGATTCTCCATCTTTACAGGAAACCGATTTTTTATTAAGCCGTTCCTTAACCAGGGGACCCGCCAACAATACACTCAACCTTGATGAAGTGGAAAAGGCGGCAATCGCCAAGGCACTGCAAATGCACAACGGAAATATTTCCAAAGCCGCAGATGAATTGGGTCTGACCAGGGCTTCGTTATATCGCAGGATGGAAAAATATGGGCTTTAATTGGCGATCCCCTGTTGTTCCGCGTATTGCCATTCTGGCGGCTACCATTTTTCTATTTTGTTTTTTTACCTTTTCGGAGGGCGGGTGGATTTACGCTGTATTCTTTTTCGGAATGAGTGTTTATCAGATAAAGTTGGTGATTGAATACCTCGACCGGTCGAATGAAAACATTGCATCCTTTCTGGATTCCATCAGTTTCGATGACCTCTCCTATTCATTTAAAACTCAAAGCGATGACCCTGTCGTACAACGTCTCCACAAAGAATTGAACGAAGCTATGCTTAAGCTGAGGAACGCCCGTCGTGAAAAAGATTCGGAATTCCTCTTTTTCAAAAACATCGTGATGCATGTTGGTATTGGCCTGATCATTTTTAAAGAAGACGGGAAAATAGAAATTTTTAATAGTGCAGCACGCCGGCTTTTAAAGGTAACGCGGGCCGATAATATCAATGACCTGAAAGAGGTAAGCGAGCCCATGGTAAGCGTCTTTCAAAAGCTTAAAACGGGTGGCAGGGAACTCTTCAGACTAAAAATCGGGGATGAGATCATACAACTATCAGTGTATGCCATTGAACTTACTTTACGGGGAGAAAACGTCAAACTTGTCTCTCTTCAAAACATTCAGAGTGAACTCGAAGAAAAAGAAATGGAAGCCTGGCAGAATCTGGTTAGGGTGCTCACCCACGAGATTATGAATTCTGTGACACCGATCTCCTCCCTGGCCGGAATTGTAGAAGAAGAGCTGAAGCAACATATGGAGGCTGAACAGACGGCTCCCTTGAGCCCTGAACAACTGCACGACATCCACCTTTCCCTCCAAACCATCAGCAAGCGAAGCGAAGGGTTAATTCATTTTGTGAAAGAATTCCGAAGCCTTACCAGTATCCCTAAACCCAAGTATAATACTATTCCTGTAAAAACATTGTTGGAGGAACTCTGTATGCTGCACCGGAAAGAGCTGATGGAGAAACATATCCACCTGAACATTTCAGTATACCCCGACGATCTCACCATCTCCGCTGACAAAAATATGATTGAGCAGGTTGTCATTAATCTTCTAAAAAATGCCATTCAGGCTTTCGAAGATCAGGAAAGTAAACAAATAGAATTGAAGGCTTCGCTCAATGAAAAATCAAGACCGTTAATAGCGATTAAGGATAACGGTACGGGTATTGATCCTGAAGCCGTGGAGAAAATATTTATCCCTTTTTTTACGACAAAAAAAACAGGGTCAGGAATTGGGTTAAGTCTTTCCAGGCAGATAATGCGACAACATGAGGGCACACTAACGGTTAAATCAACCGTAGGAAAAGGTACCGAATTTATGATGAGATTTTAATCCCGGCATGTTCACCATAGCGAGGGAACGCTTAACAATGAGTTTTTCTCCTTTTTATCTGGCTTCGGTCCCCTATCAAATACTTTGATGCTCCGTCACCAGGGATCTAAAAAAAAATAACCCCGGGTTTCGACCCGGGGCCAAGGCGAAAAATCAAAAGTCTGCCAAAGGAAAATTAAATCCATCTGTACTATTTTTGGCAGACGGAAGCAAGACTTCAATCGAAGTGATCTGCCGATGCCACAACCCTCGCTGGTCTAATCCCGCCAGGCGCGTGTTTCACAATAATCCGCAAGGGAATGGTCGTACAAATCCACTACCCGGTAATTTAAAGTCAATTCGTTTCTATATAAAGTTCCCGAACCTTCAATCTCAAATCCGTCAACGATCTGTGAAGGAATTCTGATATCATCATAATTTACGGTTGCATAAACACGAATGTCAGCCGCGTAAAAATTATGGAGATAAATTTCACGGTCATATGCGGACTTTGAGATGCGCAATTGGTAGTACGTGATATCGCTATACGTTTCACTGTACTCTTCAACTTCGTAATATCCGACAAACCGGTCACGACTATCGTAACGGGGTTCTACCTCGTACATATTACAACCGGATACGAGCATTATCAAAGCGATGAAAGATACCAGGGTTCTCATAACAGTAATGTTTGTAAGCAGCTAAATGCAAGTTTAAGGCCAAATCGAAAAACAGTATCCTGGTGGTGGAAATGGGCCATAAAAGGTGCGGATGTTAGAATTTAGATCCAAAACACAGGCGTTTAGAAAGCTGTACACTTGCGTAGAGTTGATTAGGTAATGCAATCATTAGTTTTATAAGTAGTCATGGTGACAGAGAAATTTCGCCTGACATAAAGGTTCATCGCCTGCATGCCGTTCAGTTCCGTTTGCCAGATCGTGGGAAGATCGATTTATTTTTTCTATGGCAAACAATCAGGGCACCTGAATAGCCCCGTGATAAATCCCAGGGTTAATCATCTAGATACCCGTTGTGCTTTTGGAATTGAACTAGATAAAATTTCATCAATATTAATTTGAGGAATTCTGATGACAGGAATTCAATTTTTATGGGCTTCAAGAACCCGGCGAAAGTAGGACACACAGCACTTGTGTGGAGAGGCAATCATTGGTTTTAAAAGTAATAACAGAGAACGGAAAATTTCGCCAGATACAAAAGTTGCTCACCGCATGCCGTTCAGTTCCGTTTGCCAGATCGTGGGAAGATCGATTTATTTTTCTGTGGCAACGATCAGGGCGCCTGAATAGCCCCGGGATAAATCCCAGGGTTAATCATGAAGATACGTTGTGCTTTTTAGAATTTGAACTATAAAAATCTCACCTGAGCTTAAGCTAAGGAATTCTGATGACAGGAATTCGATTGCCAAGATTTTCAGCAACCCCGCGAAAGCGGTACGCACATAAAACAAGAAAATTTCGAGAGGTACAAAAGTTCTGACGATCTGGCACACGGCACTGAAAATGATCGAAGGAAAGCCCTACTCAAACCACTAATTCTTCAACAAAAAAATAAACCTCGCGATAGCGAGGTTTAGATCAAAAAATCATGCAGCTACGTTCCCCTACCCGTCCGGCAGGCGTGACCGCATTTTTTCTAAAAACATTCCGGCACCGGAAAAAAATATTTACAACCAACAACCACTACGAATGGAGTAAATAACCAGTCGTGCCGGAAATGTTATCTTTCAATCCACGTTATCGTGCAAAAATTTATTATTGCCGAGTAATGTGTTGTCTTCATTAAGGTTATACTTTGAAATGTATGGTTCAGAAGAATGTGGTACATCATTCATTTTAATTCCCTTGCGCAAGTACGCAGGAAGAGACCACTTTTCGTTGAATTCTTCTTTCGTCATTTCATGTTTCCGGGCCTGCTTCATTTGCTCTTTCCGCTCTTTTGCCTGTTGTTGCAGCCTGTCGCGTGTATTGCGCAATTCCATCATACTTTGCTCATGCGTTGCCTGATCACCATGTCTTTCGGAGGCCGGATCGAAATCATCATCTTTTAACAAGCTTTCTTCACCTTCTTCATCGGGAGGAGTACCCTTATCGATCCGGTTAAATGGCCCCGCAAAAATAAGCTCACGTTCACTGGATTTCTCATCAGTTGAATCTTTCCTGGGTTCGGGTGGAGCCTGTCTCGTTTTAACCTGAAGTTCTTTGGATTCGTTAATGGAATTATCCGCCTTCGGTGTAAACAACCAACCTTGCGACCGGTCCAGCTCATGAACTTTCTTATCTTCATTTCTTGAGATGGGAAGTTTTACGTCCGCCGGAAAACCTGTAGCGATCACCGTAACCCGGATTCTATCTCCCAGGTCGGGATCCACACCATGACCGAAAATCATTTCACCTTCATCACCAGCCTGGCCCTGAATGTATTCCGTAATTTCGGATAGTTCATCCATTTGCAATTCGGCCTCCACTCCTGAAATGATCGAGAGTAGAATCTTCTTGGCACCCATGATGTCGCGGTTGTCCAGTAACGGAGAAGCAAGAGCACCTTCAGCTGCCTTTCTGGCCCTCGCATCGCCACGCGTTTCAGCAGATCCCATCACGGCCGCGCCTGCATTTAACATAACGGTCCGAACATCCTGGAAATCAACATTTACATGACCCGCCAACGTAATAATTTCGGCAATGCTTTTTGCAGCCGTAGTCAGAATGTTATCTGCCTGGGCGAATGCCTGTCCAATCGAAAGATTACCATAGATCTCGCGCAATTTATCATTGAGGATTACCAAAACGGTGTCACAAGTCTGTCGAAGCCCTTCAATTCCAATTTCTGCCTGTGCCGCTTTTTTCTTTCCTTCAAAAGAAAAGGGTGCTGTCACAATGCCCACGGTAAGGATATCCATATCCTTGGCTATTTTAGCGATTACGGGAGCGGCGCCTGTCCCGGTGCCACCACCCATACCTGAGGTGATAAAAATCATTTTCGCTCCCACCAGCATTTCCCTTATCTGATCTTTGCTTTCCAGGGCTGCATTTCTACCGACTTCCGGATTGGCTCCACACCCTAGCCCTTCCGTTAGATTGGCGCCGATCTGGAGTTTATTGGGAACCGGGCTTCCGTGAAGGGCCTGATTGTCAGTGTTGCACACAACAAACTCAACATCTTTGATGCCTTGTTTGTACATATGGTTCACCGCGTTGCTTCCTCCCCCACCCACGCCAATCACCTTGATGATAGACCGGTATTGGTTATGCTTGGGGATTTCAAATTTGTATGATCCTGTTTCAAACATCTTTTTTAAATTTGTGGTTGTAAATCAATATTCATTTTTACCGTCCAGATCGTCAATCAACAAACTTTTGGTTTTGTTGAGAATGTCGTTGAAAAAATTACGGGAAGCCATTGGCTTTTTAACCCTTGAGGCTTTTACCACTTCCCTGGCTTCTTTGTAACGGTCAGCCCTTTCATCAAGGGAACGGAAGCCTGAAAGAACAAGGCCTACCGCTGTTGCATACATGGGGCTCTTCACTGCCTCTATCCTGCTCTTTCCAAGATGCTCGTTCGGATATCCGATACGGGTATCCATTCCTGTCATATACTCTACCAATTGTTTTAAGTTACTCAGTTGCGCGCCCCCTCCTGTGATCACGATTCCGCCCGCCAACCGGTTTTCAAATCCGGAGCTGATAATTTCGGAATGGGCCATTTCAATAATCTCCTCCATTCTTGCTTGAATAATATTCGAAAGATTTTTAACTGAGATCTCTTTCGCAGATCTGTTCCTGATACCGGGAATGGACACAATTTCATTCGGGCTGGCCTCCTCGGCAATAGCCTTTCCAAATTTCGTTTTCAACTGTTCCGCTTGTTGCGGAAGGACCATTAAACCCTGTTTAATATCATTGGTGACGATGTTCCCTCCGAATGGAATGACCGCAGTATGCCGTATGATATTGTCATAGAATATAGCAATATCGGTTGTACCCCCACCGATGTCGATCAGGCAGACACCCGCTTCTTTTTCCTCGTCACTCAATACGGCCAGGCTAGAGGCCAGCGGTTCCAAAATCAGGTCTTCAATTTCAAGTCCTCCACGCCTGATGCATTTATTGATATTATTAATGGCATTTGTCTGCGCTGTAATAATGTGGAAATCAGCTTCCAATCTGACACCCGACATTCCTACAGGCTCCTTAATACCTTCTTCATAATCCACCATGTAATCCTGCGGCATTACATGGATGATCTGACTCCCCGGGGGAACTACCATTCGGTACATGTCCTGCGTAATGCGTTCCACATCATCGATGGTAATCTCATCTTCTCTTGAAGTTCGGGTGATCCCTCCATGTTGAATGAAACTGCGTATGTGCTGTCCGGCAATACCAACGTTTACAACACCAATATCAATACCAGATTGGTCGCTGGCCTCTTTAATTGCTTTCTCGATGGCATGAACGGTTTTATCGATATTAAAAACAATTCCTTTGACAACGCCTTCCGATTCCGCTTTGCCCATACCAAGCACCTCGAGCTTGCCGAATTCATTTTTTCGGCCAACAATCACACAAATTTTAGTTGTGCCTATGTCGAGTCCGACTACAATTTTTTCCTGTTCCATGGTTGTAAATCTTTATGAGTGGTTGTTGACAGTGCTTAATTAATGTATCAGTTCTTTTTAAATTTTCTATCTCTAATTTTTTATCATGAGTCATTGCCAGTACCGGATAGGGACGTCCGTATCATATGCCGATACTTACCTTCAGCCTTTATCCACTACGACAACCTGCACCCCTGATGACTACTCCGCCACGACCTGACCTTCATATTCCAGATTGATCCGGTTATACCTATTCCAGCCTACGCGTGGCAAAATGTTTTTATAAAAAATCAGCAATTTTCTGAATTTCGTTTCCAGGTCGACCGGTTTTCCAAACTCAATTGTTTCATCACCCACTTGTGGAAATAATGTGATCTTTGTTTTCTTATCAATCTCCAGTTGAGCGATCTGAGCACTCCAGAATTCATCCTCCCGTATTTTGCTCAGCATGCTCATGATCTGCCTGCCCTCTTCCAGTTCATAGAGATTATCCAGCTTTAGAATCTGGGGCATAAAAGATCCGCTGATCAGCAAAACACGAGATGAAAATTTATCTGAAACCGGCATAATAGTGCCGTCTTCAGCGATGTATGCGTCAGGCCCGTCGGTTCTCACAATTCTGGCAATAGGTCTCCGGAGGGAGACACTTACCATCAGGTTGCCCTTCAGATCGCTATACACTTCTGCACTGCGGATAAAAGGATTTTGTTTCATGCGTTGTTCTATTTCACGGAAGTTAAGTTTACTGATACTCGCTCCTGTGAAATTTTCAGCGTTAATCCGGGTTAGTTTCAGCACATCCGCTTCATCGAGATAATGATTATCATGAATGTTTTCCATGGAAATCTGAATAGCACGAACGGTCACCTCACCTTTCATTCTTTCCGTGAAAGCAATCAACGCAAACAATACAACCAACACGGCTATGATCTTGAGTTCCCGTCTTAAGTTGATCTTAAACTTCATATTTTTTTGTCAGCATGTTCAATATTGGTTCCACAAAAGTGTCAATATCTCCTGCCCCAACGGTAGCCAGCACTTCGATGTCTGAATTTTTAAGTTTTTCCAACAAGTCATCCTTTCCGCAACGGATTTTCGTCTGACTTGTAATATCTTTGAAGATCATATCCGAATCCACTCCCGGAATGGGTAGTTCCCGGGCTGGATATATGTCCATTAAAAACAATTCATCAGCCAGGCTCAAACTTTTTGAAAATCCTTCCGCAAAGTCACGCGTCCGGGTGAACAAGTGAGGCTGAAAAATCACCGTCAGTTTTTTTCGCGGATACATAGACTTCATAGATTTCAGAAAAGCTTCTATTTCTGTGGGGTGATGCGCATAATCATCCACAAACACCAGCTTGTCATGTTTGATTATAAATTCAAATCTCCGCTTCACGCCAGTGAAGGATTCCAGTCCCTTTTTAATGGTTGGCAGATCCACACCACATTGCCAAACTGCAATCGACGCTGCAATGGCATTTTCAATGTTATGAAATCCGGGGACACCTAACCTGATATGTTCAACCTTACCAAAACCATGGAGGTCAAATTCAAAAAACCCGCTTTTGGCGATAATGTTGCCGGCAAAAAATTGTCCCCGGCTCATGCTGTAAATATTTTTAGTAACGTGATGGATATCGGCGGCAAGTTTTTCGGCAATGGATTCATGAATGATCAGGTAGCCATCCTTATCAATTTGTTTGATAAATTCTTTAAAAGATGAAATGAGGCTTTCATGATCTCCATAAATATCCAGGTGATCTGCATCCGCCGAGGTCACGATGGCGATTTTTGGAAACAACCTCAGAAAAGACCGGTCAAACTCATCAGCCTCAGCCACTACGATGGTATCTTTTGAAACCACGCCATGCATAACAAGGTTGGAGTCGTAATTTGTGGTGATACCTCCCAAAAAAGCAACCATACTCTTCCTGGCTGTTTTAAGAAGGTGCGCTACCATGGAAGATGTTGTTGTTTTCCCATGGGTGCCGGCAACCGCTACCGTGACATAATCTTTGGAGATTAGGCCCAGCACCTCCGAACGCTTCAGGATTGTATACTGCTTCTCTTTCAAGAATTGATGCTCCTTGTGGTCTTTTGGAAGAGCAGGGGTATAAATCACTAAAGTCTTTTCCCTATTTTCAATAATCTCTTTGGGAATGGATTTTACAGAATCATCAAAATGAATTGCCATCCCTTCCTTTTGAAGTTCGGCAGTTAACGTGGTGGCTGTACGGTCATAACCTGAAATATTTAAGCCCTGTTTCAAAAACCAGCGTGCCAGGGCGCTCATGCCGATGCCTCCTATCCCCAGAAAATAAATATTATCGTATTCCGCTAACCTCACCTTTATTTTACGTTTATTAATTTCTCAATTTCATTCACAATATCTTCTGTGGCATTTGGCCGGGCCAGGCCGCCAATACACTCACTGAGTTTATTTGCACGCTGCTCATCAAATAAGAGTTTCAGCGCCTCATCTACAAGTTTTGTACGAGCATCTTTGTCCGAAATCATTACTGCTGCATCTTTTTCCACCAGAGCCAATGCGTTTTTTGTCTGGTGATCCTCAGCAACATTGGGCGAAGGAACTAATATGCAGGGTTTCCTTGCTATGCATAATTCCGACACTGCCAAGGCACCGGACCTGGAAATCACCACATCCGCGGCTGCGTATGCGAGGTCCATTTCCTTTAGGAAATCAAATAGCCTTAGCCTTCGCTTGTCAATTTTTCCGATTTGCGCCTGCACAGTATCGTGGTATCCTTTACCGGTCTGCCAGATCACTTGTATCTCTGCATCTATCAATTTATCGATCCCTCCCAGTACACTCTCGTTCAGGGTTCTGGAACCCAGACTTCCGCCAATGATCAAAAGTGTTTTTAGTCCAGCTTCAAAACCGAAATGATTTCTTGCGGCCTCCGACTTTCCATCGACGCTTAAAATATCTTTCCGCACGGGATTTCCTGTAACAACAATTTTTGAGGCTGGAAAATATTTTTCCATGCCGTCGTAAGCGACACAAACTTTACTGACTCTATCTGCCACCTGTTTATTCGCCAGGCCCGCAAAAGAATTCTGTTCCTGAATAATCGCAGGAATTCTGAATCGGGATGCGGCAATCATGATCGGGCCACTGGCGTATCCCCCTGTGCCGACAACGGCATGTGGCTTAAATCGTTTAACAATCACTACTGCCCTCAAATAGCTCACCGCCAGTTTAATTGGAAATAAAAAGTTAGACATTGTGAATTTTCGCTGAATACCACTGATCCACAATCCGATAATTTTATATCCCGCTTCAGGAACACGTGTCATTTCCATTCTTCCCCTGGCACCGACGAATAATATATGCGCATCCGGATGCCTCTCCCGAAAAGCATTTGCAATGGCGAGGGCTGGAAAAATATGGCCGCCAGTTCCCCCTCCGCTGATAATCAGGCGATATGGTCTTGATTGCGTCAAGCTACTTTTGCGTTTGCCATATTTTTATTTTCCCGGGAGTCTGTTTTTTCTTCCTGTTCCCAGGACTGATCCTGTTCTCCGCGGCTTACACTTAATATAATGCCGAGCGCAAGACCTGTGAACACCATAGATGTTCCCCCCATTGAAACGAGTGGTAATGGTTGTCCTGTAATTGGCCCAAGACCTACTACCACACCCATATTCACCATCGCCTGACAAACCAGATCAAAACTTAATCCTGCAGAAAGCAAACCACCGAATGCGCGCTCACTATTATAAGCGGCCTTCATTCCCCGGTGCAAAAGCACCAGATACAAAATCACAACAATTACGCCACCAACAAGTCCGTATTCTTCAATAACAATCGCATAAATAAAATCCGAATAAGGATGGGGAAGAATGTTGCGTTGATCGCTGTTGCCTGGGCCTTTACCAGTAACCCCCCCGGTAGCTACCGCGATGCGGGCATGCTTCGCTTGAAATGGAAGTTCCTTGAAACCCTGTATGGAAGCTGCATAGTCGACGATTCGTGACTTCACCGTTCCTCCACGTACGCCAAACTTAAAAGCCAGTGCGCCAAAAAGGACACCCACGAACATGAGCATTGCCAGATACCGGGTGGGTACCCTGCCGATAAACATGATTAAAAGACACGTTAACAAAAGCAGAACGGCGGTGGACATATTTGTCAAAGCAATGAGACCACAAATCACTCCGCACCAGAATAAAATAGGAATGAGTGATTCCTTAATATCATCAATATGTTGCTGGCGTTTGGCAAGCATGCTCGCCAGATTCACGATCAGCGCCAGACTCGCGAAATCGGATGGTTGAAAGGATCCAACGATCGGGATGGCGATCCATCGTGCTGCATCATTAATAGTGGTGCCATGGGTAAACGTATAGATTAGCAATGGTATACAAATCCACAAGGCCAGTTTCGAAAGCCTGGAATAGTAACGGTAGTCCACCTTATGAGCAAACCACATGGCCGCCAGACCCACTAAAACCGTAATGGTATGTTTAAGCAAATAACTTTCAGGACTTTCCATTCGCTTATATGCCAAAGTTCCAATGGAACTATACACCACCATCACACTGACGATGGAAAGCGCAAAAACCACGGCCCAGATGACTCTGTCACCTTGCAGGTTTTTATCGGCCCATGTTTTTAATCTAATCATTTTCGTGAACGTCAGTCGTGAGTTGTGAGTGATCAGCGGAAGTCGTGAATGATACATCGCATTCCTCCCCAATTTCACTCGACTTTAAACACCCGTGCTCCATTATTTAATACTTATACTCATTTAAACTTTACATTTCAAATTTCAATTTGAAATGTGCTTGCCGGTAACCCTACCCGCCCTCCACCTCGGCCTTAAGTTCCCTCACGGCATTTCTAAACTGGTCACCGCGGTCTTCATAATTTTTAAATAAATCAAAACTGGCACAGGCCGGTGATAATAAAACAACATCTCCTTCCTTTGCCAACTGCAAGGCAAGATGAACCAGTTCCTTTACGCTTTGGGTTTCTTTTATCGTTGGTACCGTATCCCCGAAAGCTTTTCGTAACTTCTCATTATCTTTTCCGAGACAAATAAGTGCCCGTACTTTTTTCTTTACCGCTTCTTTAATAATGTTGTAGTCATTACCCTTGTCAATTCCTCCCGCTATCCAAACAAGGGGCTTATCATAACTTCCCAACGCATAGACTACTGAATCTACGTTGGTTGCTTTTGAATCGTTAATGAACTCAACGCCATTGACAATCCCAACGGGTTCAAGGCGGTGAGGGGCATTCACAAAAGTTTTCAAACCTGCCCTGATAGCGGGTAAGTCAACTCCTGCTAAACTAACGGCGGTGACTGCCGCCATCGTATTGATCAGGTTATGGCGCCCTTTTAACGTTGTCTCAGATTGTGCAATACTGAATTTTTCCCTGAAATTAAAAACCATGTTTTCACCATCATACTTTACTGCGCTGCTGGCATCAGGACGCAGCGAGATCTGTATTTGATCGGGAACAACAGAACGTGTTTTTATTTCTTTGGTGATCACTTCATCATCAGCATAATAAATAAAGTTCTCCTGACGCGTCATGTTTTCAATTAACTGAAATTTCGAGTTCACATAATTTTGCATGGTGTACTCATACCGGTCAAGATGATCTGGGGTGATGTTCAGCAAAATGCCGATCTCCGGTTTAAAAGTTTCCGTTCCGTCAAGTTGATAACTACTCACCTCCAGCACATACCAGTCAAAATTTTCATTAATTACCTGGCGGGCCATACTAAATCCCACATTTCCGGCAAGTCCGACACGAACGCCTGCCGCTTTCATCAAGTGATAGGTCAATAAGGTAGTAGTGGTTTTACCGTTCGTACCTGTTATGGCAATTACTTTTGCTTTTGTGTACTGAAAAGCAAATTCGATCTCATCCAGAACCGGTATGTTTAGCTCGGCCACCTTTTGCATAATGGGAACTTTATCTCCTATGCCAGGACTTTTAATGATCAATTTGGCATCCAGAATCTTTTCTTCCGTATGCCCCCCCTCCTCAAAAGAAATCTCGTTGAGTTTCAATTCTGATTTGTATTTATCTTTGATCGTACCATGATCAGAAACAAAAACGTTAAATCCTTTCACCTTCGCGAGAAGGGCTGCTCCTGTCCCGCTTTCTCCTGCACCTAATATGACAATCCTTTCTTTCATCGCAATTTTAAAGTAGCCAGGGTCAAAATCGCCAACAATATTCCTACAATCCAAAAGCGCGTCACAATTTTGGCTTCATGCATATTTTTCTTCTGATAATGATGGTGCAGGGGTGACATTAGAAATATCCGCCTGCCTTCTCCGTATTTCTTTTTAGTGTATTTAAAGTAGGCGACCTGAAGAATTACAGAAACATTTTCCAAGAGGAAAATTCCGCAAAGAAGCGGAATCAATAGTTCTTTGCGCACGGCGAGTGCAAGAACTGCGATCACGCCACCTAGCGTTAAGCTTCCCGTGTCGCCCATAAACACCTGGGCAGGATACGTATTGTACCAAAGGAAACCGAGGCATGCGCCAACGAAGGCGGTACAAAAAATTACAAGCTCTGACAAGTTTGGAATGTACATGATATTCAGGTACGAGCTGAAATCAACGCGGCCGGAAAGGTATGCTAATATGGCGATGGTGATACCAATAATTCCGGAAGTGCCAGCCGCTAAACCATCGATTCCGTCCGTTATATTTGCTCCGTTGGATACTGCGCTAATTACTACAATTACGATTAGTGTATAAATGATCCATGTGTAATTATCCGGCAAAGCCGGCAGAATATTATTGTAATCAAGTTCATTATTTTTTAAAAACGGAACTGTGGTTCTCATGGACTTAACATCTTTGAACTTTGCAGTCTCATCTTCGTTGTCCTCTAATTCATTTGCTGTAACGGTAGAGATTTCAGTACTATTCACTTGGCGAACAACCACCTCGTCACTGAAATAAAGTGTAAGGCCAACGATCAATCCCAGCCCCACCTGGCCTACGATTTTGAATTTTCCAGCAAGTCCTTTTTTATCTTTTTTAAATACCTTGATGTAGTCATCCAAAAACCCGATCATCCCCAGCCAAACCGTTGTAATGATCAGCAGGATAATATACACGTTATCAATCCTGGCCAGCAAAATTGTGGGGATTAAAATCGCGGCGATAATGATAAAACCACCCATTGTAGGAGTACCCTTCTTTTGCAATTGCCCATGCAGGCCAAGGTCGCGGATATCTTCGCCGACCTGCTTTCTACGCAAATAATTAATGAGGCTCTTCCCAAACGTGATCGTGATGAGCAGGGAAAGGAATGCAGCCATCCCCGCACGGAAAGAGATGTATTGAAATACCCCCGCACCCGGAAAGTCAAGCCCATTAAGATATTCAAACAAATAGTAAAGCATTACCTTTTAATTATCGTTATCTGTTAACAGTTTTAGCATTCGTGCCATTACTTCCTTATCATCGAATGGATATTTCACACCTTTTATTTCCTGGTAAGTTTCATGCCCTTTACCCGCTACCAGGACAATGTCGTTTTCGCGTGCCATCATACAGGCAGTCTTTATAGCTTCTTCGCGATCTGCCAGCACCAAAGTTTTTCTGGTTTCCGTCGGAAGCACTCCCGTCTGCATTTCGCGAATAATATCAAGGGGATCCTCGTCTCTTGGGTTATCGGAAGTTAACACAACCTTGTCGCTTAGTTTACAGGCAATGGATGCCATCAAAGGTCGCTTGGTCTTATCGCGATTTCCGCCGCAACCTACCACTGTAATAACCTGTTCATTTCCTGTGCGGAAAGTAGCGATGGTCTCCAGCACATTCTTTAAAGCGTCAGGTGTATGAGCGTAATCAACGATTGCCGTAATTTTTGAGCCTGGTAAAACCCTTTCGAATCTTCCGGGTGCCCCCGCCAGAGCTGACAGTTGTATCAGTACTTCATCAGAATCCTCCCCAAGCAAAACTGCCGCGCCATAAACGCCAACCAAATTGTAGGCATTAAAATCACCGATCATTTTAAACCATACGTTTTTACTGGCGATCTCCAACTCCAAACCTTCGATTGAGTTTGTGATGATTTTGGCTTTGTAGTCGACCATCTTCTTAAGACCGAAAGTATATTTTGATGCGCGCGTATTTTGCAACATGACCATTCCCCGTTTGTCGTCGGCATTGACGAGAGCAAAGGCATCGCCGTTTAAATCATCAAAATACTTCTTCTTGGCTTTGATATAATTCTCAAATGTCTTATGATAATCAAGGTGATCGTGAGTGATGTTGGTAAATAAAGCTCCTGCATACTTTAATCCGGCAATGCGGTCCTGATCAATAGCGTGCGAACTCACCTCCATGAAGGCATGGGTGCACCCCGCCTTAACCATATTTTTCAACAACTCATTTAGCTGAATAGGATCAGGTGTTGTATGTGTGGATGGAACAACCTGATCAACGATCCGGTTTTCAACTGTTGAGATAAGTCCTGCGTTGTAACCCAAAGCAGAGAAAAGCTGATACAACAGGGTAACCGTGGTGGTCTTTCCATTGGTGCCTGTTACACCTACTAATTTCAATTTGGAAGCAGGGTTGCCATAAAAATTGGAGGCCATGACACCCAGCGCATGAGCGGTGTTCTTGACGGTTACATAGGAAATGGATTCATTAATAGTAGCCGGCAATTTTTCACAGACAATGGCGCTGGCACCCAATGCAATTGCTTTCTGGATATAATCATGACCATCAGAAAGGGTGCCGCTTACCGCGACAAAAACAGAATTTGGCAACACCTTGCGGGAATCAAAAGATAACCCCTTCACTTCTCTATCCATATCTCCCAGGGATGAAGTGAGGGAAACTTTATACAATATTTCTTTTAATTCAGGCACCGTTTGTATTTATCCTAACCTTAAAAATATTTTATCACCTTTTGACACGCGGGATCCGGCGTTCAGGGATTGTTTCACCACACGTCCCTTGCCTTCATAAATTACTTTTAACCCGCTTTTTTCCAATAAATAAATGGCATCCCGGAAGGTCATTCCATTGACATCGGGCACCCTATCTTTTCCCTGCAGATTTTTATTCCAATTCACTCCATTCCCGCTACGACTAGTGCGAACCCACTCTTCCTCTGTTAACGTGTGATTGGAAATACCCAATTCATTACAAAGCAGTGTCAGTTCCTGCTGATTGCCCGCTTTTATTACAGGCAAAACGTCATCCTTAATAAATTTTTTGTTGGTCATCGGTTCATGAAGATTGATGTCGCGCGCATAAATATTATCAGCGATTTCCTTAAACACAGGTGCGGCGACGTTACTTCCATACTGATACCACCCCCGTGGATTCTTGATCAATACCATCGCGCTGTATTTCGGATTGTGCGCTGGAAAATATCCGACAAATGAAGTGATGTATTTTTTTGTGTAACGACCATTTTCCAGGATCTGAGCAGTACCGGTTTTGCCTGCAATACGGTAATGAGTTCCCTTAATATTTTTTGCTGTTCCTTTTTCAACAACACCCTCGAGTAGCAAATGTAGTTTATCCAAAGTCGCAGCGGAACAGATCCGTTTGTTGATCACATCCGTTTCAAACGTTTCTTCGTCTTCGTCAGCTTTTTTTACTGCCTTTACTATCACGGGTTTAATCATGATCCCATCATTCGCGACGGCATTATACAACGCAAGGGTATGAAGCGGTGTAATTTCGAATCCATATCCATAGGCCATCCACGGAAGACTGATGCCACTCCAACCTTTATCGCCCGGACGTTTTATTTTCGGATCCGGTTCACCTGCTATCTGGATACCCAATGGTTTTGAGAGGTTCAGCTTGTCAAGGTAATTCACAAAATTGGAGGGCTTTAACCCAAAATGCTCGTCCACCAATCTCGCCATAGCAACATTTGACGAGTGCTCAAATGCCTCCTGAATGGTTACTTTACCCAACCCGCCTTCTTCATGATCACGCACTTTAATATTATAAAACAGGTATTCACCGTTGCCGGTGTCTATACTGTCCGTGAGCTGAATATTGGTATCCTCCAGCAACGCCATCATGGTTACCAGTTTAAAAGTAGAACCTGGCTCAAATAAACGTGCGGCAAAATTTAATTTTTCGGAGAAATTTCCATTGCCATCGGTGCTGAGATTGCTGATGGCTTTTACTTCGCCGGTGGCCACTTCCATCACCACAATCAATCCATCATCTGCATCGTGTTGTACCATCGCTTTATGCAAAGCAGTTTCAGCAACGTCCTGGAGATTAATATCAAGGGTTGTCTGAAGATCCAAACCATCCACTGCTTTGACATTGTTGGCGTCGAAGATCGGTTTCCAAACACCACCGGCAATCTTCTGATAATACGCATACCCATCCTGCCCCCCAAGGTGTGAATGAAAACTGAATTCCAGACCTGCACCCTTGTCGTTTTCATTTATAAAACCGATCGTTCGCCTGCTGAGGTTTGAAAAAGGATTGTAGCGGACATCAACCTTCTCAAAGATGGCTCCTCCGCGAAGGCGACCTTCCCTGATTATCGGCCATTGCATGATGGTTTTCTTATCCTGGAAATCAATTTTTTTCCGGTTGAGTATGATGTACTGCTTCCCGGTTTCCCGGGCATCAATCAACATTCGTTTGTAATCTCTTTGTGATTTGTCTTTAAAGAAAACCGCCAGATGCCATGCCAGAGAATCCACACCTTTTTTAAACACATCCTCTTTAGGCAGTGTAGCATCAAATGCAACCTTGTAAAACGGAAGGGAAGTGGCCAGTAAACTTCCGTTATCTGAATAAATATTTCCGCGGGTTGCCTTTACCCGCTTGTAGTCAAACGAAATGCGTTCGCCCATGGCAGCCCATTTCTCTCCTTCAACAAATTGGATATGCGCGATTTTATAGACCACCGCAACGGCAAAGAGCATTACAAAAAGAAATGCTACACGAACACGCAGTAATATGGATTTTTTAATATTCACCCTCTTCTACAACGACTTTAAAAGGTGGAGTCAAACTTTCTTTTAATCCGTAAGGTTTCACTTTGCGAGCCACTTCAGATTGCTTGCTGCTAAACATGAGATCAGACTTCAACGTGGTGTAATCCGCCCGTAAATCTTCTACCTCAATTTGCATCATGTTTATCTTCCTCACGGTCTGTTCGGCATAGTGCGTGTTACCGATATAAATTAATCCCAGGGCGATAACAAAAAATATTTTCGGTAAGTACTGAACGGGGAAACCTTCTTCAAAATAGCTTTCCAGTTTTAATTTTTTTTCTATGCCTGAAAAGACACTAAAGCCTCCTGATAATGTTCCTACCTGAGCTTTTACCTTGAATTTATTGCTACTCATATACCTTCAATCTCTTTCTGCTATCTCTGTTAAAACATGGGTCCTGGCAAGCGAAAGGACCCACTATATTTTTACCGCTACCCTCAACTTCGCACTACGCGCCCTGTTATTCCGCGCTATCTCCGCTTCCGACGCCTCCACTGGCTTCCGGGTAATAACCTCAAACGGGGCTATCTTATTGCCATAAAAATCTTTTTCAACCTCGCCGTGAACTTTTCCCTTCTGCATATAATTTTTTACCATTCTGTCTTCCAACGAGTGATATGACATCATCACCAGTCTTCCTGAGGTTTCGAGTACTTCGCCACACTGGTGCAAAAAATTTTCAAGCGTCTTCATTTCATCATTCACTTCAATCCGCAATGCCTGAAACACCTGGGCGAAATATTTATACTCCTTCCCTTTCGGAGCAATAGTCTTTAAAACATCTTTCAGATCTTCCGTGCGTTCAAACTTCCTTTCAACGCGCGTTTGTACCACCATCCTGGCAACCGTCTTTGCGTTCCTTAACTCTCCGTAAATACCAAACATTTTATGCAAAGCTTCTTCCG
>JBDSIM010000268.1:0-3381 GCA_039917935.1 Cyclobacteriaceae bacterium
ACCAATTACTTTGGAGGGGATTAAACACAAAGGAACAACTGAAACTTGGGTCAGTACGACAATATCCAAAGGATCACCATCTTCACCGAGTGTCTGAGGAACAAAACCATAATTCAGGGGGTAATACATGGAAGCATAAATCACCCGGTCTAATTTAATCAGACCGCTCTCTTTGTCAATTTCATATTTGGCGCGAGAGCCGCGTGGAATCTCGATGATGCCATTAACAAACTCCGGAGGTTTTTTTCCAACCGCGACTTCGTGCCATGGGTGTTGAATCATAATTTACCTTATTATTGCCGATCAATTTAACGATTACTACGATGACTTGGGTGATGAATCTTTTTTCTCATGATTGGATGGGGTAATTAGCTGTTTACTGTCCATTTTCCCGTGCCAGCTTTTGTATAATTCTCCGTAAATGATCGGGCTTTACATTGAGCAATTGAGTTCGGTTCGCGGCAAGGACCTTTCTGTTCTAATAAAAAACCCTACCGGTCCGGGAAGGGTATTGAAATAAGTAACGTTCTGGCGAAGAATAAAATTAATCCCCCTTTTGCTTTTCCTCCTTCTTTTCCGCACGCTTGATCTTTTCGCCTTCCTTCAGGCGCTTTGACACTACAAGAAACGGACCTGTCACAACCTCTGTACTATCACCGATTTTGGAGATAATTTCAATATTATCATAGTCGCTGATACCTGTCTTTACCTCCATCATTTTAGCAGTGCCGTTTTCATTAACAAAAATAACAGTCTTTACTTCGTCCTGTTTTGGATTTTTTGCCTGGTCGGTGGTCTGACTTGCGTTCCTGTTAGGAGGGCCATCTTTATTTTCGTCTGGCCCTAAGTCGTTCGGATTTCTTGTCGTAACCGCCGCAAGCGGTACGGCTAATACATTTTCTTTACGCGTGGTAATGATGTCCCCACTGGCCGTCATGCCGGGCCGGAAGGGAAAGCGGTTCCCCTCCTTTACAAGGTCCTGATAAGAAGCGTCGAGAATTAAAATGCGAACTTCAAACTCGGTGATTGCATCAGCCGAAACCTTATCTTTTGCAGTATTGGCAATAAGGGTAACCACCCCGTTGAATTTCTTATTTGAACTGGCGTATGAATCCACATCAATAATGGCAGTATCTCCGACGGATACCCTAACGATGTCGTTTTCATTCACGTCAACTCGTACTTCCATAACGTTCAAGTCCGCAATACGAAGCATTTCTGTTCCCGCCATGGTGGCCGTACCAACAACCCTTTCACCTTTTTTAACAATGAGTTTGGATACAATTCCATCCATCGGCGCCACCACAGAAGTTTTTCGGAAATTTTCTTCCGCTTCACGAAGGGAAGCACCAGTGCTTTGAATAATATATTTTGAAGCTTCAACAGACTTTTCCGCCGCCGTTACATCACTGTTGGCAATAGCGTAATTCTGCTTGGCCAATTGCCAGTCTGCTTCGGAAATAACCTTTTGATTCCAAAGAGTCTCCTGCCGCTTAAACTCCTGCTCAGCACGGATAAATTGCGCCTTTGAGGAATTCAGATTCGCTTCGGCCTGCGACAGATTTGCCCGTTGCTGACTCAACCCTGCCTTTGCGCGTTGCAGCTGGCTTTCCCAGGTATCGGGACGTATCTTCACCAGTAGTTGCCCGCGTTTAACGGAGTCGCCTTCTTCTACAAGCAACTCAATAATTTCTCCGGAAACTTCAGGAGCTATCTTGACTTCAGTAACCGGCTGAACGGTTCCTGAGGCACTTACCTTTTCAACAATACTTACCCGCTTTACCTTAGCCAGCTCAACCTCGATTTCTTTTGGTTTACCAATCCATCCTGCCGTTTTAGCCACCACCAATAAAATAATAATCACGACCAATGCTCCGATGAGCGAATAAATTAATTTGTTAGCGTTTTGTTTTTGTTTTTTTGCCATTGAGTTGGGGTATTAAAATCCGAGGGGGATACCTTGATAAAAGTCCAGCACTTTTTTTCTAAAAATAAATTCATATTTACCACGGGCCATATCGCTGCGGGCCTGAAACAAATCGTTTTCTGCAACCTGATATTCTACATAGTTGGCTGCACCGATATCAAAACGTTGTTTGGCCATGCGATACGCCTCCTCCCTTGCCTGTACCTGACGCAAGGACGCATTATAGGATTTGGAGGCCGCGATGGCATTGTTATAGGAGGTCTCAACGTTCTGCCTAAGGGTATTATCAACCTCTTTAGCGGTGATCTTAGCCTGTTCATTCGCGATCAGTGCTCGCTGAACATTTGATCGCGAATTAAAATTATTGAATATCGGAATGGTTAAACTCACACTAACCGATTTGTAAATGTTATCTTTTACCTGATCATTAAATCCATAGATCTCGCGGAAAGAACCGGTAGGCTGAAGGCCATAGATTGGCGCATTCGTTCCCTGAACAAAGTATCCTGTCTCAACCTGATTAAGCCCACCATCAAAGACAAAACGCGTGGCAGAAGCACTTGAATAATTGGTGTTCACCGACCCATTGATACCTAAACGCGGATAGAGATTACCCCGGGCTACTTTCACTCCATAATAAGAACTTTCAATCCGAAGTTTTGCGCCCTCGATTTCAGGCAAAGTTCCTTTGGCGATCTGGTATATGGCTTCTCTGCTCTGGTCCAGAATCAGATCTTCCGCCCCGATGACTGGAGTTTCAACTGTAAAATTTTCGGTTGCCGGAAGTTGTAATGCCTGTTGTAATTGTAACAACGACAAAGCCAATGAATTTTCCTGATTGATGAAATTCAACTCATTGGTGGCCACCTGGGCATCGAGGTTTAGTTCATTCGACTTTGGCAATGAACCTGCTGCAACCAGTTTTTGTGTCCTTTCATATTGTTGCTGACTGGAAGCGAGTTGCAGACGGGCATTCTCTACAAGCTCTTTATTGAACACTACATTCACAAACAGTGATATGACATTTAGCGTAACGTCATTTCTGGATTTAACCAAATCCTGTTTGGACGCCTCCTGCTCACGGGCCGTTTGTTTAATATAATTTTGGATTCTGAAACCATTAAAAATCGTAACACCACCGCTGGCTCCCAGACTGGTATATCCGTTGCGCTGAGAGGAAATAAATTGGTTTGTAACAGGATCTATTCCACGTCCCCAATTGTAGCCATAGGAAGCAGAAGCGTTTGCTGATGGCAACATGGAAAATTTTGCCTGTTTATTTTCGATATCACTTAACTCAACCGATAATTCACTTCGTTTCACCTGCAGGTTGTTCGCCAATGCATAATCTACACATTCCTTCAGTGTCCAGACGTCATTTGTCGCCGCGGAGTCTTCTGCCTGTTGCCCAAAACTGACGACGCTCAACAGGGAGAGAACTATCAATAAAAATT
>JBDSIM010000269.1:0-31815 GCA_039917935.1 Cyclobacteriaceae bacterium
CGCAACAACGCATTCAGGCCCGAACCAGCTGACATATCTGCAAAAATATTGGGGTAGTTGGAAAGGAGTCTGTCAGTCACGCCACCCGGAGTAACTTTGGTTTTTGGGTACAGAACATTCTGGTCCCGATGATCTTTGTCAATGTTTGCCCACCAGGTTTGGGCATGGCCGATGAAATTTACCTTTATATATTTTTCAAGCATTTTATGAAACCGTTCAAACCCACGGTTATACATTCCAAACTGCCAGTGCATCAGTACGGGAACTTCAAAGCGTTCTGCTAGTTTGTAAATGCTTTGCATTTCTGGTGAATCACACTCTACTCCAAATTTTTGTTCACCGATAAGGGGTGCCCCCAGCTTTAAATATTTTTCTATTTCTGAAACACCTTCAGGATAATCCGGAACTTCATTGGCAGCGAACAGAAATTCCCGCGGCCATAATTGCGCAAGGTCATAGCAGGATTTATTTCCATACGCTTCCGCCTGGAGCCCGTTCGCCAAACCATAGTAAGTCGATCCATAATTTAACGGTTGGCCTGCAGGCAGCAGGATAGTCTTCGTAATGCCCATAGACCGTTGATGAGTGAGCAACTGATCATCCGTTCGTCCACTGTAGTGGGTATGCTGATGAATATCAATAATTGGTTCGGTTTCCTCCGTATCTTTTTCTGCTGTTGCACTTAGGGAAGAGGCTAAACCCATGGACAGTCCAATTCCCAGGCCAGCAAAGGAAGCTTGCTTGATGAATCTGCGCCTCGAACCACTTTTTTTCATAGCCTAATGTATTTGATTTTTTTTGGTTGGTAAAACCTTTCGTCAAATTACACGTGAACTGAACCTTAAGCTGTCGAAATAAACTTTTATACCTTTACACCCATATTTTCACCCAGCAAAGTAAATTGGGTCAACCACTCCGTAGACCTGATCTCATTGCCATGGTTGTTTTTAGACATCTCAAAATAGAGATTTTGACTTCTATATAGATTGGGTCTGAGGTTAAACTTGATGAGTAACGGGAATAACCTGTTTAATCTTTCAATCCTTTTCAGACTCTCGCCTTCATCATTAATCCGCTTCAATTCCTTGAAAATGCTTTCTCCGGCAAACCGTTCTACTTTACCGGGATCTTCGATACGCAAATCCCATTTTACCAATTCCGTCATAACCCGTTCAACTAACCTGATATTAATTTTTTCTGTTTGGAAAGATTTGATGAGGTCGGCGTTGAGAATATATTCAAAGGAAGTTTTGTAAGCATTGGGAATGGGTATCCCATTATTGGCAAGGGCCATCACCAGGGGATAGTCGCGATTATAAATTCTCCGGAGAGAATCCTCCAGATCGAGCATACTTTGATACGTGATGAAGTTAAAGACCTTTCTTTTTTCATCCTGAAACAATTGCCAAATGGTATATTTTTCAGGGCCGAAATAAGTTTGCATTAAACCGATCACATCTCCCAGCCTCGCTTCTTCAAATGCAGCAATCATTCTCACTTGCATACTGGCGAAATGATCATCTTCCATATCCAGTGATATATTACCGATAATATTGTGTTTGCCCATATAAATGACAGCAAAGGCAAATTTTTTCTCAGACCTTGTAACAATCGATTTTACCTTGGTGACACCGAGCACTAATCTTTGTTCCCCCGCTTCCTTTCTGATAAAAATTTCATTCGCAGTGGTATAATTAAATACCGGGAATGACTCAAGATCTTCCTCGAATATGGAAGCCACGGCATAGTGCATGCCAACCCTTTGCAAATTGATCTTCGAGGGTAACACGAACTTGGAATAAACATGAGAGGCATTACCCAGCGCGGGAACATTGCTCGGAATATCTTCCAGATGTTTTCTGAATTCCAATTCCAAATTCGCTTCGCTGATCTGACTCACAAGCTGCATGGCGCGACAGGCGTATTGGAGGATCTGGGTAGTTTCTATTCCGGAAACTTCGTCAAAAAACCAACCGCAGCTCGTGTACATGAGCATGGCGTTTCGCTGCACTTCCATAAGACGCAAAACTTCAGGAGGATCCACTGATTGGCGGCAATGGTCTTGCAGGAATTTATTAATTGTTTCATCATCACGGCTTAGAATGACATGGATATATTCATCCCTGGCCGCCCAGGCATCCTTTAATAAAGGGGCAGTCTGTCGTTCAAAAATAACTTCCAGCTCATCGCGCAGCCAGTCCAAAGCTTCGCGTAAGGGTTTACGCCAGCGTTGGTTCCACGAAGGCTTACCGCCGGAGTTACATCCGCAGTCGGCTCGCCAGCGCTCCACGCCGTGAACACAGCTCCATGAACTGTTTTCGTGTATCTGTGCCTCAAAAGTCGGTGGATGAAGTGCCAGGAACTCGGCATAATTTGTCAGCTTAACTTGCGAATTGCTTTCAATAAGATCGAGGCAGAAAGCAAGAGCCATGTCTCCGTGTTTATGATGATGGCCATAGGTTTCGCCATCGGTAGCGATGTGCGACAATTGCGGTTCTGTGCTTGTTTTGGTGAAGTTATTCATTAAGCGGTCAGCAAGTTTCCTTCCGTCGTTCAACAGTCCATCGAAAGCGACACCTTGTGAGATATCCCCATCATAAAAAAACAAAACAATATTTTTACCGGAAGGAAGGTTATAAATATAGGGCCGCCTCGTATCAATCCCTGTATGGGCAACAGACCAGTCGTCCCCTATTTTTCGGAATGCTTTTGCCTGCCGCGGGGCAAGAATGGTAAACTTGATTCCATGTTTGGCCAACAATTCGAGCGACTCCGTATCCACCGCTGTCTCGGCAAGCCACATGCCCTCAGGCATTCTCTTGAACCGGTAGGAAAAATCCCTGATCCCCCAGATGATTTGTGTTTCTTTATCACGCGGAGTTGCCAAAGGCATAATGATGTGATTGTAGACCTGGGCAAGGGCTGACCCATGGCCACCAAATGTTTCGATGCTTTGTTTGTCGGCTTCCAGGATGGAGTCATAGGTTTCGCGGTCGTTGGTTTCCATCCATGACATTAAAGTTGCCCCAAAGTTGAAACTGATCTTTGAGTAATTGTTAATGATATTATTGATAACGCCCTTGTTATTCAAAATACGCGATGCCGTATTGGGCCCATAACATTCTGCGGCTATGCGTTCATTCCAATCGTGATAAGGGTGCGCTGAATCCTGGACTTCAATAACTTCAAGCCAGGCATTTTCTCGAGGTGGTTGATAGAAATGACCGTGAATACAAATATATTTTTCCAATCAGTGTCTTATTTAAGTATAGGAAAGGTATTGGTAAAGCGCCAGATATATTGGGTATGTATTGCAAAGTTATCAATAAATAGAATTCATTTAATGAAAACGTTTTTATGTATCAACCCGTTAATTCAAATTCACTAACCTCTTTTTCAAGTTTTAGGATCGAGATCGCTAATGGAGGCAAATTTAAGGAAACGGAGTAATCCCTGCCATGAAATTTTACAGGCGAGGTATTTAGTAAACCAAGGTTCATTGTTCCGCTTCCTGAATATTTGGTGTCATCTGAATTAAACATTTCCTTCCAATGCCCCCGGTAAGGCACACCAACCCTGTAAAGGCTGCGTACAGCAGGGGTAAAGTTGCAGACCACTATCATGGTATCACTTTTGTCATCCGCTTCGCGCTGGTAAATCATGACACTGTTTTCACGATCCCCGTAGTCAACCCATTTAAATCCGCGATGTTCAAAGCCATATTTGTACAAGGCTTTCTCTTCCTTGTACAAGGCGTTCAAATCCCGAACAATTTTTTGAATGCCGGAATGAAAATCGTATTGCAATAAATGCCAGTCCAGACCTTTGTCGTGATTCCATTCGGCAGATTGTGCAATTTCCCCTCCCATAAATAAAAGCTTACTTCCCGGGTGAGTGAACATATAGGTAAATAATAATCTTAAGTTGGCAAATTTTTGCCATTCATCTCCTGGCATTTTACCGAGCAAAGAACCCTTTCCGTGAACCACCTCATCGTGTGACAGGGGCAGCATGAAGTTTTCGGTAAACGCATACATGATGCTGAAGGTGATCTCATTCTGATGATATTTTCGGTGAATGGGATCGAGTGCAAAAAAATGTAACGTATCATGCATCCAGCCCATCATCCATTTTTGGCCGAACCCTAAACCGCCCAGATAGGTGGGTCGTGATACACCTGACCATGAAGTAGATTCTTCGGCAATGTTGACGGTATCAGGGTGGTGCAGATAGACTACCTCATTAAATTCCTTGAGAAATGTAATGGCTTCAATATTTTCATTACCCCCGTACGAATTGGGAATCCACTCCCCTGCTTTGCGCGAATAATCCAGATACAACATGGAGGCTACCGCATCCACGCGCAGTCCGTCAATATGATATCGCTCCAGCCAAAACATGGCATTGCTAATGAGAAATGACCTCACTTCGCTTCTGCCATAATTGAATATGTAACTTTTCCAGTCAGGGTGAAATCCCTTTCTGGGATCTTCGTGTTCATAAAGATAGGTGCCATCGAATTTGAAAAGACCATGGGCATCCCCGGGAAAATGCGAGGGAACCCAATCGAGAATGACGCCTATTTCCGCTTTGTGAAAACAATCTATCAAATACATAAAGTCTTCCGGGCTCCCATAGCGGCTGGTAGGGGCAAAATAACCAGTGAGTTGATATCCCCATGATCCATAAAAAGGATGCTCCATTAACGGCAAAAACTCAATATGGGTGAAACCCATATCCTTCACATATTCGACCAATTCAATGGCCATCTGCGGGTATGTGAGGGACTCATTATCATTTTTTCTTCTCCATGAACCATAGTGAACCTCATAAACGGAGTAGGGTTTAGGAGTTGAGGCGACTTGCTTCCTATGTTTTAACCACACCTCATCTTTCCATTCATACTTCGGAGACCATACAATGGATGCCGTTTTTGGGGGAGTTTCAAAATAAAATGCAAAGGGGTCAGATTTCTCGAGGTATTCTCCGGTGCTCGATTGAATCGCATATTTATAAGCTTCACCGTGTTTTATATCTGCAAAAAATCCTTCCCAAATTCCGGAACCGTCCCAGCGGGGATTCAAATTGTGCTGGCCACCCTGCCAACGATTAAAATTACCGATCACAGATATTTTTTCGGCATTGGGTGCCCACACCGCAAAAAAAGTCCCTTCCACATCGAGGTGAGTTACGATATGCGCTCCCAACTTCTCATATAGTTTGAAATGTTTCCCGGACTTAAAAAGGTGTATGTCAAAATCCGTAATGAGGCTGAAACTGTTGTGCTGAGTAGACGTGTCCTGGGTTTTTTCTTTCTTTGCCATTCAATTAGTTGTTATTTTTGTTTTTCGGATCAACCTCCGTAATTCGCCACCGCACCCGCCGGCATCTGCACTCAACCATTACGCGATTTCTCCAGCCTATATCTGTTCACAAGGTAATGAATGCCCCTTAGCGGAATTTTGACCCAGTCAGGACGGCCGTTTAATTCATAGCCCAGTTCATAAATTGCCTTTTCCAGAAGAAATGTTCTAATCAGAATATTACTTTCCCCGGAAAGATTTGGGCCCATGCCGGTTGTTTCTAAATAGGCTCCCAAATAATAGCGACTTACATAATGTTGCCATTGTTCCGCAGCTTGCTCAATAATACCGAGATTGGCGTCACGATAGTTTTCGTTTAACAAAATCTTGCCAAATGCTGCATAATCAAATGAGCGCATCATACCGGCCACATCTTTTAGGGGATTTTTCTTCAACCTTCGCTCGCTAAATGAAAAGGCAGGCTCACCTTCGAAATCTATTATAATAAAATCTTTCCCTGTAAATAGTACCTGACCGAGGTGAAAATCCCCGTGTATCCGGGTTTTAACGGCCGTAATTTTGGTTTTATAAATCTCGCTGAACGATTCCAGAATTTTGCCCTCCATTTCAAGAACTGAATTTGCCAGTTCCCGCGTTTGAGGGTCAAGTTTTGGCAATGAACTTTCTAGCAGACCAAATCGGTCCTTCAATAATTTTCTAAGAGATGAATAAAGGGACCGCTGATAATTCGGTGTAAAACGCTCGGGAATAAAAGCATTGTTGGATACCTCCGTCGCCAGCGCGATATGCATTTCCGCAGTGCGCTGCGCTAATAGCACAACACGATCATGAAATTCCCGACCTATGAATTCCTGCATTATTTTTGGAGTATCATCAAACGTGATCACTGGGTTCTCAATCAGGGCCGGAAGTTTTACGGATTTTGTCAGTACTCTTTCAAAATACCCGGCGACTGAATCCATGGTCATGCCCCAGGCATCACCCTGGTTTTCCACCTTTTCCTGAAGCAGGCCAAAAACGATTCTCTTTCCTTCCGAATCGCGGTACTCAACGCTACCGGCATACTTGGGTGAATTCTGAAAGCTGGTGTTTTCAGTCAGAAACCGAATGATCTCCAGGTCGGGATTGATCTCCTTCTCAAGCTTGCGATAAAATTTAAAAAAGTATTTATCATTATAAATAATGGCTGTATTACTCTGATCCGCCTTTAATACTTTGGAATCAATCTTCCGTGAATCGAGTTTGGCAAAAACGCTTGAATTGAACTCCAACACGCCACCATCATCATCTTTTAGCCTGGCGCTTTTCTCCATATTTAGGAAGAGAAAATCTCTGAACACCCGGTCATAAGTGCTATCCATAATAAAGCCGGCTTCATTCTGAATTTCGCCCCGGCATACAACACTTTGAACTGCATATTCCACACGTTCTGTTAGACTATCCGGCGATACGAACGTTAACGGAAGGAAATACAATTCCGGCAACCTTTGTACATAATGCACTTCAATGATCACCAGGAAATGAGTATCGCCCTCCACCTTCAAGGGTATTACTTTGTTAATACCAACTTTGCTGATGACTTTGGCTTTTCCACCAAACCACCGGCATTTTTTCATGAAAGGTGGAAGGATTCTTCTTTCCAGGGTCCGTACTTCGTTATAGTTATCGAACATCCGTTCCCAGGATATATCTGTTTTTAAGAGGGCTAGTTCACCGCTTGGCTCCGCCTGTAATTTTTTCTCAGCCTTGTCTGCCTGAAACCAGAAATATCCGTAAGGACCGATGGTTATAGGGTAGGCTCCCTCCCCTACGCTCATGAAACGATTCTGACTGAATACGTCTGTTATCTCGCAGTCTCTAAATTGGGAAAAATTTAAGGAAGCTGCCTGAGAAAATTGCGAAAGGTTAGACACAACGATAATACATTGGTTTTCATAGGTACGCGCAAAAGCCAGCACTTTAGCGTTGGACCCCTCTATGAAACGGATATCTCCGCGTCCAAAAATATTCAACCGTTTGCGCATGATAATGACATGCTTCATCCACCACAACAAGGATGATGAATTCTCTTCCCCGGCGGCTACGTTCACAGACTCATGCCGGTACACCGGATCATTGATAACCGGCAAATACAATCTTTGAGGATTCGCTTGGGAGAAGCCCGCATTCACGTTCGGATTCCATTGCATCGGTGTTCTTACACCCGAACGGTCACCGAGATAAACATTGTCACCCATCCCAATTTCGTCGCCATAATATAATACCGGCGCACCAGGTAAAGAGAACAAAATAGTATGCAGCAATTCAATTTTACGCCGGTCATTGTTTAACAACGGCGCCAGCCTCCTTCGTATACCTAAATTAAATTTTGTATTGGGATCTGTTGCGTATGCTTTAAATAAATAATCTTTCTCTTCTTCTGTTACCATTTCAAGTCCCATCTCATCGTGGTTACGAAGAAATAATGCCCACTGGCTGGAAGGCAGCGTGGCAGGAGTCTGATCCATAATATCGACAATAGGATAGGTATCTTCCGTTCGCAGCGCGAGAAATAACCTTGGCATTAAAGGGTAATGAAAGTTCATGTGACACTCATCGCCGTTTCCAAAATAGGTGGCGGCATCTTCCGGCCAGAGATTGGCTTCAGCAATCAGGATTCTGTTTTTGTAATGCTTGTCAATATGGGCACGGAGTTTTTTTAAAAACGCGTGAGTTTGTGGCAGATTTTCACAACTGGTTCCTTCTTCTTCAAATAAATAAGTAATGGATGGCAACCTGAAACCATCTACCCCCATCTTCAACCAGAAGTCAGCCACTTTAATCATCTCCAGTTGAACTTCTGCGTTCTCAAAATTCAGATCCGGTTGATGGCGGTAATACCTGTGCCAATAATAGGCTTTGGCTTCTTCATCGTATGTCCAGTTGGAAGGCTCCTCATCAGCAAAGACGACCGTCGCATCTTTATATTTGTCCGGCGCATCACTCCAAACGTAAAAATCCCGGTATCTCGATCCGGGTTTTGATTTCCTCGCTTTCTTAAACCACGCATGCTGATCCGAAGTGTGATTGAGGATTAATTCGGTAATGACCCGAATGCCTCTTCTGTGGGCTTCCTTTAAAAATACTTTAAAGTCCGTTAATGTTCCATAATCAGAATGCACGTCATAATAATCCGTAACATCATATCCATCATCTCTAAGCGGGGAGGGATAAAATGGCAACAGCCAGATCGTATTGATACCCAGATCCTCGAGATAATTTAATTTTTGCACGAGTCCTTCGAAATCACCGATGCCGTCTCCATTGCTGTCGAAGAAGGCCCTGATATGAAGCTCATAAAGAATAGCATCCTTAAACCAAAGGGGGTCTGTATTTTTTGGAAGGTCGCTCATGCTTACATGTTAGATTCGTGGATCTCTAATTTGAACAAATGAAAGGGCATCTTGTAGGGATCGAGTTCTATGTAGTTCCATTCCTGTGTCCATGTATAGTGTTCATCCGTCATCAGATCGTGAAGTTTAACATTGATGTGGTCACCTAAACGAAGAATGCCTTTTGGCAATTGCACAAAGCCGGAGTGTCTTTGGTTAGGATCTAGATTTACAATTACTAAAATAATATCAGACAAATCTTCAGTGATCTTGAGGTAAGCCAGCAAATTGATATCCTGTATAGTACAAAAATGCAAGTTCCAGGTAGACTGAAGGGCCGGATGTAATTTTCGGGCACCGTTGATGATCGTGATGATATCAGTCATCCGGTTGGTTTTTTTCCAATCGTGTTTTTTAATTTCGTACTTCTCCGAATTCATATATTCCTCCCTGCCAGGAACGGGAACATTGTCATAAAATTCGAACGCGGGTCCATACATGCCATACAGGGATGAAAGGGTGGCCGCCATGGCCAACCGTATAATGAAAATGTTTTCACCCTGATGTTGAAGATGAAACGGAAGGATATCGGGTGTGTTGGGCCAGAAGTTAGGTCTGAAAAAAGTTCGGGAGGGGTTGGATACTAACTCTTCTATATAGGTGGTTATCTCCTCCTTACTAACCCGCCAGGTGAAGTAAGTATATGACTGGGTAAAACCGACTTTTCCGAGTGATGCCATAATTTTTGGCCGGGTAAAGGCTTCCGACAAAAATATGATATCCTCATGCTTCTTGTTAATTTCAGAAATCACCCATTGCCAAAAAATAATCGGTTTCGTATGGGGATTGTCCACTCTGAAAATGGTGATGCCCTGATCAATCCAGTATTCAAATACGGATTCTAATTCCTTCCATAAATTCTGCCAGTCTTCCGTTTCAAAGTTGAAGGGATAAATGTCCTGATATTTTTTTGGTGGATTTTCAGCATACTGAATGGAGCCGTCAGGCCTTTGCCTAAACCATTGCGGATTTTCTTTGACGTAAGGGTGATCAGGGGCGCATTGAAAGGCAATATCCATGGCTATGTCAATGCCTAATTTTTTCGCTTCACCAATCAACAATTTAAAATCTTTTAAAGTCCCCAATTCCGCATGGATTGACTTGTGACCTCCTTCGACGTTGCCAATGGCCCAGGGTGATCCGGGTTCGTCTATCGTAGCCCGAACGTTATTATTTTTTCCTTTGCGATGAACCTTTCCTATCGGGTGAATGGGTGGCAGATACAATATGTCAAAACCCATCGAGGCGATTCGCGGAAGTAATTTTATGACATCTGTAAAAGTGCCATGTTTTCCCTGGAGTGAGGCCGAACGCGGAAACAGTTCATACCATGCACTGAAGTTGGCTTTTTTACATTCAACAAATATTTTTAGTTCTTTCTCGAAGTTTGTTTCGTGTTCAATCAACGGATGTTCATGCACCAGTTTCTCAAATGAATGACTGAGTACTTTCTCGATTGCCCCTGCATAATTTTCGGTATCGGATAATATGGCTGACAATGATTGAAAATAAGGATCTCCTTTAGCGATCTTTTTAAGAAAAGCCGCACCTTCCATCAGTTCAACACGAACGTCGAGCGCTGCTGCCGTTTTTTTCTTCATGCCATCATGCCAGGTTTCAAAATGATCAACCCATGCGCGAATCGTAAAAAAATAAAAACCTTTTTCCGTCACCGGAAAAGTAGCAGACCATGTGTCGTTAAACTGATGCTTTAATTCACGAATTGTCCATGATTCGTTCGATTCTCTTTTATACAAAACCTGGGCGCGAATATGATCGTGGCCATCACCAAATATATCGGCTGAGACCTTTACAGATTCTCCTACGGTAAATTTTGCCGGATAATGACCATCTTCAACCTGTGGTTGTACATTTTCAATGATTACCCGGGCCTGGCCCTTAATTTGACTCATTATTTCCGAACAATTTTTGTTTGACTATAATACCTATACCCTTATTTCCTAAACCCTTATACCCCTATACCTTTATACCTTTATACCTTTATACCTTTATACCTTTATACCTTATACCTTATACCTTATACCCCTATACCCCTTATTTCCTTATTCCCACCCTTCAATCGTGCTTTAAGATAACCGTTGAATGCGCGGGCATCGTAAGCTCCCCGTTTTCAACGGCAACTTTACCCCCTTCGGTGTCGTATTCAATTTCATGAAAGTCTCCGTTATCCTTTTCCAATATCACGGTAACTTCCACATCCGAGACATTGTGCACTACCAATAGTTCCTCCGTTGCGTCTTTGCGTTTAAAACTTACAATCTCTTTGATATGAATGCCTGAAAGGTCAATATTTCCGTAGGTTAACGCAGCGCTGTTATTGCGGAAGGCGATTAATTTCCGGTAAAAATTGAACAACGAATTTTCATTTTCCGTTTGCCTGCTGAAAGGAATCACGGTTTTATCGGTACTGTACCGGGCTTCTTCCCATGCTGTCTGCATTTTGTCTTTAGTACTATCGTCCCATATAAAAGGTTCACGTACATAAGCGTCGGGACCCCATTGATCCTGATAAGTGCTGAGTTTATCACCCAACATGCCAATTTCTTCCCCATAATATAGATAGGGTGTGCCAGGCATAGTAAGCAGTATCGAAGCAGCCATTTTGGCTTTCTCTACATCGCCATTGAGTTCAGTAAGCAGGCGTGTCTGGTCATGATTTTTGATAAATGTCGCATCCAGGTAATCGGATGTGATGGAGCTATAATAATCCTTGATATCTTTATACTGCTGCACCAAACCGATGGTATCTCTGCCCATTTTTGCAACAGCGGTGATGGCATATCCCAAATCAAAATTAAATAAAGAGGGTAACCCTTTCAGGTAAGGTGCAACCTCCCTGGCTTGCGACCATACCTCCCCTACCAGATAAACATCTGGTTTTATTTTCTCCATTTCATCTTTGAACCAGATCCAGAATGCGTGATTGTCTTCCGCTCTGTTATCCGGAAAAATATGTTTGGCGGCATCCATCCGGAACCCATCAACTTTTACTTCTTCAAGCCAGAATCTCGCAATATCAACGATCTCTTTCCTTACCTGGGGATTGTCGAGATTCAAATCGGGACACAATCCATTGAAGTACCCATAGTATTGTTCGATGGTAGTATCGCCATTTACGGGATGCCACTTCCGGATATTATCCGAATCCAATGCTTTTGTTTTTTTTTCTATCAGACCGCGGATGGAGTCTTGCTTTGCCCAGACGTAGTAATCCCGATAAGGATTGTCTTTACTTTTCTGAGCCTCCAAAAACCAGGGGTGATTATTTCCGGTATGATTGATGACATAATCAGTAATGACTTTGATATCGCGAGCATGCGCTTCTGCGATAAATTTTTTAAAGTCGTCAAGGGTACCGTAATCCGGATCAATATTTTTAAAATCTATGACGTGATACTTATGATAAGTATCCGATGGCATCACGGGCATCAACCACAGCCCATTCACTCCGAGTGTTTTCAAATAATCCAGTTTCGCTGTTAGTCCTTTAAAATCACCTTTACCATTGCCATCGCCATCTGCAAAAGACATCACAAACACTTCGTACTTCACCCCATATGGCCATTCCACTTTATTTTCTTTCTGTGGCGAACAAGCCAGCGTTAGCAGGCCAATAAAGGTGATCTGTATAAAAATTTTGCTTTTCATTTTTACGGCAGGCTATTTTATTTTGAAGATAAAAGAACTAAAGGGCTTAAGCCTCAAAGTGAAGGATAAGTTTTTATCCAATCCGACCTCCACTTCGCGCCAGATAAGATCGCGTGCGATAAAATCTTCATCAGGATCAAGCCCCATTTGAACAAAATCGCCTCGTGGAATTTGAATTTTTACATTCAGTTCTTTTTCATTAAAACTATTAACAATCAGTAACCTTTCGTTGTCATGAAACCGAAGGAAGGCGTGAACCTGCCCGGTGAAATTACCAGACTGAATATTGTGGTTCGTAATGTCAATATAATTTCCCGTTGAAAGCGCGGTGTTTTTAGATGCGAGTGTTAACAGGTCGGCATAGAATTGACGAAGTTGTTTTTGTTCGGCAGTCAACAAGCCACCGTCAAATTTTCCACCGTTCATCCATTTCTGATGTTCGGGTACGCCCCAATAGTCGAAAATTGTCGTGCGCCCATCCGCAGACTGAAACCCGGCCGAACCGCTTCCCGGCTCGCCTACTTCCTGACCAAAATATATCATCACCGGCCCGCGGTCTATGGTCGCGCTGATAACCATAGCAGGAAGTGCACGCCACGGATTACCGGCGAAAAATCCGGAAGCAATGCGCTGTTCATCATGGTTCTCCAAAAAATGAAGCATGCGGTGGTTTAAGCCCTGAAGTTCATTTTGGATCCGATGAATATCCAGCGTGCTCCGCTGGCCATCCGTCAATAAACGCAATGTGTCATACAACAAAACTTTATCGTACAAAAAGTCAAAATTTCCCGTCTGAATGAAATTTCTGTACTGTGCAGGATTGTATATCTCTCCAATAAATATAATTTCAGGATTGACGGCTTTTATTTGTGGAATTAGCCATTGCCAGAATTCGACGGGCACCATTTCGGCCATGTCGCACCTGAAACCATCCACTTTTTTATCGGTCCAGTAAAGCAAGATATCCCTCATCTTTAACCATGTGTCGGGTATGGGGTCAAAATTTGATTTACGACCATTTTGAATATCAACACCGTAATTAAGCTTTACCGTTTCAAACCAATCATTGATGCCAGGAGATGCTGTGAACTGATCATTGCCAGTCACTTTTGCAGGTGTCTCTTCAAATTTTCTATCCTCTGATGGCAGCGACAGGCTACCCAAAGGATTATAGGCTCCCGGTGGTTTGAATGATTCGCCTGGTAAATAATAGAAATTATTATTAGGATGAAATGACAAAGAAAGGTTATCCTCCTCTCCGAGATCTTTGACCGCAGGGGGCTTCGCATCAGAATGATAGGCGCGCGCTGCGTGATTAGGAACAAAATCAATAATCACTTTTAAATTCTGCTGATGCGTGCGATCAATCAGTTGCTCAAATTCCTTTACCCGGTCGGCAACATGGACGGCCAAATCCGGATTGACATCATAATAATCTTTGATGGCATACGGTGATCCGGCCCTTCCCTTTACTACATCCGCGTCATCCAAAGAAATGCCGAATGCTGTATAATCAGTTAACGTTGCGTGCTCAAGTACTCCGGTATACCAAACATGGGTTACGCCCAGATCCTTGATCCCTTTCAACGCAACCTCTGTGATATCATCAAACTTTCCGACACCATTTTCAGCGATGGTTCCATAAGAAATGTTTTTAGAAACCTGGTTGCCGAAAAGCCGGGTCATTATTTGATAAATAACTACTTTCTGTCCTGGCTTTTGCATAGGGTTTAAAGGAGGAATCTTTTCCCTGGAAGGACTGCAACCAATGAAGGATAAAAGCAGAACAATTGCATACGAGGGCAACCTCATGTTATTGAAATTTTCTTAATGCCTTGTCTAACATCCGGCCGAACAACAGGTAAAGTGCTCCATCATCCGTTTGGGCCACTGGTCACATGTTGATCCCGTTTTCAGAGACAATAAGGGGTTAATTTAGAAAAGAATTGGCAGCTTTTCTCATGCTGTTTCTTAAATCGATTGCGGTTCAGTTTAAATCGGTCTCCTAACAATGTGAGCCCTGACCAGGTGTACGACGAGAACGGTAACACAAATCATCAATCCAAGAAATTCGCGTGATTCTTCAATGTAAAGATTTTGCATTTTCGCGATATCATCAAACAACATGGATTTATTATCCGCTTTCAGCCACCTCAATATGCTGGGCAAATAGGTCACGCTATAGGCAACATAAACGACGAGAATGACAATCAATACTTTTGAATAATAATAGCCAAAAGCAACTAGAACACACATCACAGCCATCACCCCATAGATCAGTATCCAGACGGCCGGGTCGGGGTCATTGATCTGAAGAAAAGCAAAAACCAGAAATAAAACTGATAATAACAGATTGACGATCTTCATAAGTACGTTTCAATATCTAATGGAATGTTAGCGCCCTTTCATTGTGAGGTATAATAAAATTATTGACGCACACCTTACCTTCGCAGGCGGCTGGCAAAATACCTATTGTCAAAGCAAAACGAATTCTTACGAATTATCTTTTAAATATTTGGCACAGGCAGCAACACTGTCGATAGGATCTCCTGGATAAGATTCCTGCTCCACGTACCAGTGTTCCATACCCGATTCCTTCGCCTTAGAAAAGATCTGCACGTAATCAATGGAACCGGTTCCAACATCAGCATTCCTGTCCTTATTATTTCTATCCATATCCTTCACATGCCATTGCTCAAATCGTCCTGGATATTTTGTAAAATACTGGAGTGGATCCTGACCGCCTCTCACCACCCAGTAAATGTCCATCTCCAGGCCGACCATTTTTGGATCCAGTTCTGCAAGCATAACATCATAGGGAATCTGGCCTTCAAGGGTGGTAAATTCAAATGCATGGTTATGATAACCAAAACGAATACCATTCGAATTGCAGACTTCACCTGCTTTATTCAGGCTCTCACATACTTTCTTGTAGTCATCAATGGATTTTCGTTCGGTATCTGCCAGATAAGGAACGACCATATACTTTTGCCCTATGGACTTGGCATCGGTCACGGCTTTTTCCCAGTTGTCACCCCTCGCCTGGTCAATGCCATAGTGGCCACTCATTACCCTCATACCCTGATCTTTTACAAAGCTTCCAAACTCGGAGAAAGGCATGCCGAATATTTTGCCATCGCTGTAGGAATATGTTTCAAGCTCTTTGTACCCGAAACTGGCTACCTTTTTAATGATACCTTTTGGGTCTTTCGGAATAGAATCGCGAAGGGTATACAGTTGAAGGCCCAAATCACCTTTTATCTTCATCTTACCCGTCTTCGTATTCGCACAGGAATTCAGCGTAAGAAAGCCCGCGGTCGCCAGGGCTGAGGTATGTAAAAATTGTCTCCTTTTCATAATTATCAGTTGGGTTCGGACGGGGTAAACATTCAATATTAAGGTTCACATAAATATACCGATCGGTATATTTATGTGAACCTATGGAAATTAAAAATTAGGTTTTTCTGCGTCAAGCGAAAGGACATACATGGCCATTTTCTCTGCATCAGCCTGAGATAAATCCACGTGTGGCGTCATCGGGATTTCTCCCCAAACACCACTGCCTCCAGTCATAATTTTGCCAGCGAGATAGGTCACATTAGCACGGGTGAATTCATACTTCTTTGCGACCTCACTGTGTGACGGGCCAATAATTTTATTGGTTGGATGGTGACAGGTTTTACAATCGCTCTGGTCTACGAGCGCTTGGCCCTGTTTGATAAGATCTTCGGATGACTCCTGTTTTTGTTCTGGTTCGGCGGCTTCGTAATCACCATACCCATCATCTTCAGTTTCCGTTTTTTCTTCCTTTTTTCCTCCGCACGATGTCAATGTGTACGTGAAAAAACCCATCATAACAATTAATAATAATAATTTTTTCATTTTTGAGATATTAAATTAGTCCTAACACTTTTTTATTAAATTTTTGGTCCTTACCTGCGGCAGCAAAATCATCAAACGCCTTTTCCGTCACCCGGATAATATGGTCTTTAATAAAAGGCGCCCCTTCCGCAGCGCCTTGCTCAGGGTGTTTTAAACAACACTCCCATTCCAATACAGCCCAGCCATTAAAATCGTATTGAGCAAGTTTCGAAAAAATAGTTTGAAAATCAACCTGCCCGTCTCCCAATGAACGAAATCTTCCTGGACGATTCACCCAATCCTGATAGCCTCCATAAACACCGGATTTCCCCGTGGGATTAAACTCCGCATCCTTCACATGAAACATTTTGATGAAGGTATGGTAAAAATCTATGTACTGTAAATAATCCAGCTGCTGTAACACGAAATGGCTGGGGTCATATAAGATGTTACAACGCGTGTGCTTGCCGGTGGCTTCCCAGAAACGTTCAAAAGTTATACCGTCATGCAAATCCTCCCCCGGATGAATCTCATAACAAAGATCAACACCTGCTTTATCGAAGGCATTGAGGATCGGCAGCCAGCGTTTAGCCAGTTCCTTAAAGCCATCTTCCACCAATCCGGAAGGCCGTTGTGGCCAGGGGTAAACGGTGTGCCACATCAGCGCGCCGGAAAATGTTGCATGTGCATTGAGGCCCAAATTTTTGCTCGCTTTGGCTGCCTGCTTTAACTGTTCTACAGCCCAGGCCGTTCTTTCCTTCGGATTCCCCCGTAATTTTTTGGGAGCGAAGCCATCGAATAACTCGTTATAGGCAGTGTGAACTGCCACGAGCTGTCCCTGAAGATGGGTAGAGAGTTCGGTGACCTGCACACCACACGAATCGATTACACCCTTCCATTCATCGCAATAGTCTTTGCTTTCAGAAGCCTTCTCCAGATCAATGCAACGGGGATCCCAGGTAGGTATTTGAATCCCGAGATATCCCTGCCCGGCAGCCCACTTGGCAATCGATTTAATATTATCAAACGGCGCCTGATCGCCCATAAATTGCGCGAGAAAAATGGCTGGTCCTTTTATCGTCTTCATATTGGTTTCGGGTTTAGTTAGTCATTGGTCATAAGGTATTAGGTATTAGGTATTAGGTATTAGGTATTAGGCATTAGGCATTAGGCATTAGGTATCAGGAGAATTATAGTTTGGATCCGGTTCACTAACAGCGCCAATTGATTTTATGTAACCATTTATCATTTTTCCAATTTCCTCTATTCGACCAATAACCTGGATAAATTCTTCCTCTTTAACGAGTTTGCGATTGAATGCTTTTGTCATCCATGTTTTTGTTTCAAAAAGGGAGCCTCTGGAATAATAGGCAAAATTTTTTACTTCCTTAAAATGATATCTTCCAAGACCCTCAAACAAATTAGCCGCTATAGAATCCACAGCGCTTACTAACTGTTTGCCTACTGTAGACTTTTCAAAATACTCCCATCTCATTACAATATTCCAAACCACTTCCCCAACTTCCATGGAGGTTATAAACCTTAAAGTCTTCAAGTTTAGATATCATTCCTATCGGGTTACATTCGATTCCTAATTCCCAATGCCTACTAATGCCTACTTCAAAGTAGTCCATTTTCGTGTCGAGCTCGCAGATTTTACCGCGGTCTTCACGAAGTTCATACCTCTCACGCCATCTTCAACATCCGGAAAATCGTATTTCGCTGCGTTAATTTTTTTACCGGGTTTAAAATCATGTACGGCTTTTGAGAAGGCTCTGTAAATATTGGCGAACGCCTCAAGGTATCCCTCCGGGTGGCCTGCAGGAGTGCGGGTAAAAGCTTTTGCCTGATCAGACAAATAGCCCTGTCCCGTGCGCAAAACCTCCATGGGCCTGTCAAGCCATTTTACCACCATGGAATTAGGCTCCTGCTGTTTCCACTCCAGTCCGCCCTTCTCGCCATACACCCGTATATTGATATTGTTTTCTTCTCCCGCCGCGACCTGCGTGGCCATCAGTACGCCTGAAGCACCATTTTCGAATCTTATCAGCATCGATGCATCGTCATCAATTCGCCGGCCTTTTACCACCGCATTGAGCATGGCACAAATTTCCGTAATGTTTGACCCTGTAATGTATTCGGCCAGGTTTGCCGCGTGTGTTCCGATATCACCAATAGCGCCCCCCAATCCGGATTGTTTCGGATCCGTTCTCCAGGAAGCCTGCATGTTTCCTGTTCCTTCCAGCAAGGTGGATAACCACCCCTGGGGATACTCTACAAATACCTTGCGTACTTTTCCCAATTGCCCGGACGCAATCATTTGACGGGCGTGTTTTACCAATGGGTATCCGGTATACGTGTGTGTAAGGGCGAGGATCAATCCGGTTTTGCTGACAATTTTCTGAAGCATTTTGGCTTCTTCAAGCGAAAAGGCAATGGGCTTCTCCACGATTACGTGAAACCCGCTTTCCAAGGCCATTTTAGAAGGGCCGAAGTGAACGTGATTCGGCGTCACTACTGACACAAAATCAATGCGTTGGTCAGGAGGCAAATCTTTTTCTTTTTCGAACATCTCCGGATAGGTATTGTATACCCTTTTTGGATCGAGGTAAAGAGAAGCTCCCGTTTGTTGAGATTCTTCAGGTATGATGCTGAAGGCACCACATACCAGTTCAATTTCTCCGTCAATGCCAATCGCTTTTCTGTGAACAGGTCCGATAAACGAAGTCAGTCCTCCGCCTACCATACCCATGCGTAATTTTCTTTTCATCTGTAAAGGTGTTTAGTGAGCAGTAACCCATGGGCCGTCAGACGCAGATCCATTTTGTTCATGACCTTTGTGAAGGTTTTCACAGGCTACCTGTTTAGTTTGATATAAAAATTTTAGGTTTGAAAATAATCAAATAAAGTCATCTGCAAAGCGTTTTTTTCGGGAATCATTCGATTGAAAAATCCGGATGTATTTCCTAAATAAATTTACTGATCAGGTTCTCAAAATATTCCTGTCGGCCGCTGATTTGTTGTGGTTCTCCATTTTTCAGAGCCAGGCCACTTAATTCCTCGAGAGAAAGTTTCCCCTGATCGAATTGTTTTCCTTTGCCATTATCGAATGAAGCGTACCTGTTTTTGCGGAGTTTACCATACTCTCCATCGTCGAGGATTGTCTGGGCGATCAGAACGGCTCGGGCGAAGGTATCCATACCCCCAATATGGGCGTAAAATATATCGGCGAGGTCGGTTGAATTTCTTCTGGTCTTGGCATCAAAGTTAACGCCCCCTGTTTTAAAACCCCCGGCCTCGAGTACTACCAGCATCGCTTCTGTGAGCTCATATAAATTATTGGGGAACTGATCGGTATCCCAGCCATTCTGATAATCCCCCCGGTTCGCATCGATACTGCCCAAAATACCTGCATCCGCCGCCACTTGCAATTCGTGTTGGAAGGTGTGGTGAGCCAGGGTCGCATGATTTACTTCAAGGTTCAATTTGAAGTCCTCCATCAGGTCATACTGCCTGAGGAAAGCCAGCACCGTTGCTGAGTCAAAATCATACTGATGCTTGGTGGGTTCCATAGGTTTAGGCTCTATGAAAAATGTTCCTTTAAAACCATTCGCACGCGCGTAATCTTTTGCCATATGCAGGAACCTCGCGAGGTGCTCTTGCTCCCGTTTCATATTGGTATTAAGCAAGGAATTGTAACCTTCCCTCCCGCCCCAGAAAACATAGTTGGCACCACCGAGGGCAATGGTAGCATCCAGCGCATTTTTCACCTGTGCGCCGGCGTAACAAACAACATCAAAGTCAGGATTGGTAGCGGCTCCATTCATGTAGCGCGAATGAGAAAACAGATTGGCCGTGCCCCATAATAATTTCGCGCCGGAAGCTTTTTGTTTTTTCTTCGCGTACTCGACAACCTTCATCAGCCTGCTTTCGGATTCTTTCAGGGTGGGTCCTTCATCGACAAGGTCGTAGTCGTGAAAACAATAAAAAGGGGCGCCGATCTTCGTGATGAACTCAAAGGCAGCGTCCATCTTGTCATAACCTCGTTGAACAGCCTCCGTACTTTCGTCCCAAGGAAATTTCTTGGTTCCTGGCCCGAATGGATCTCCCCCGGTGCCGCAGAACGTGTGCCAGTAGGCGATGGAAAACCGGAAGTGTTCTTCCATCGTTTTCTTACCTACTTTTTTGCTGGGATCATAGAATTTAAATGCCAGCGGATTATCAGAATCTCTTCCTTCGTATTTAATCTGGCCTATGCCTTTGAAATACTCTTTGTCGCCTAATGTTAACTTCATATAATTTGATTGAGTTGTGATTTCCAACGCTGATAAGCTGATTGATATTCCGACGCCTTATTATTGTCGGGATCTTCCACTTTTATCGTCTTCAGTCCCTTAAAGGCTTCATCCGACGACCGGAAGATACCCGCGCCTAAGCCTGCCCCGATGGCCGCTCCTGTAGCGCCGTCTGTATTATACAATTCGAGAGGAGCCCCGATAGTGTTAACAAAAGCCTCTCTGAAGACGGAACTCAAAAACATATTGGCATGACCTGCCCGGATCACGGTAGTTTTCAGACCCATACCCTGAAGCAATTCAAAACCGTATTTCAAGGCGAAAACAATTCCTTCCTGAGCGGCCCTGAAGATATGGGCTTGCGTATGACGATTAAAGTCAAGTCCATGGAAAGAACTGCTCAGAGACCGGTTCTCAAAAATTCGTTCAGCGCCGTTTCCAAACGGCAAAATCATAAGACCTTCAGCTCCGATCGCAATGGATGAGGCGAGGGAATTCATCTGTTCATAGTCAAGGGAAGGACCGGCACTTTTTGTATTTCTTCGCAGCCAGCTATTGAGTATACCCGTACCGTTAATACACAAAAGCACACCATTGGAGCGAGCATTTGCCTGGTTGTTTACATGAAGAAAAGAATTAACCCTTGACTTAGGATCGTAGGCATTTTTATCGGTCACACTGTAGATAACCCCGGAGGTACCCGCAGTGGCCGCGGTTTCCCCAGGCTTTAAGACATTCAGGGAGAAAGCATTATTTGGCTGGTCTCCTGCCCGATAAGAAATTTTTACTTTATGGGGCAATCCGAGTTCAAGGGCCGCCTCCCTCGAAAGCGTTCCCTGTACGGAAAAAACGGGCACAATGGCGGGTAAAATACGCTGGTCAAATTCAAAGTAATCCAATAACTTTTGAGATACACTTTGGGTCTGATAATCCCAGAAAATACCTTCCGACAATCCGGTATCGGTCGTAACGATTTCACCCGATAATCGCATGGCGATATAATCTCCTGGCAACATTATTTTGTGAATCTTTTCAAAGACCTTGGGCTCATTGTCCTTAACCCATTTTAATTTGGAGGCAGTAAAATTTCCCGGGGAATTTAAGAAATGCTCCAAACAATATTTTTCACCCAGCGCGAGGCTTGCCGCCTGTCCCGTTCCAACGGCACGGCTATCACACCAAATGATAGATGGCCTTAAGGCTTTATGATTTTTGTCAACGACAACCAGTCCGTGCATCTGGTAAGATATGCCGAGAGCTTGCACTTCTTCCGCTTTTACGGTGGCTTTTTGAAATGATGCCCGGATACTGATAACCAGATGTTTCCACCACATCTCAGGATCCTGCTCTGCCCATCCCGGTTGAACGGACAGCATGGGCATTTCTTCCGAGGGTGATTGCGCCGTGGCGAGTGATTGTCCTGTTTCGGCATCAACAATGGAAGCCTTTATAGAAGAACTTCCAATGTCCAGACCTAACAGGAGTTTTCGCATAAATCGATTTTGAAACAATAATATTTACAAATAGTCAATCTGACCATAATTTATTCATATATTTTATATCTTAACATTTTAAAAGCTTTATTATCGCATGCGGCAGGTACGTTTTACGGAAGATACTATTGATGCACTTTCTATTGATTGCCTGATTTTTGGTTTTCGCAACAGCGAGCTTGACGTCCTTTTGATTAAGCACGCGGAAGGCATAATAAAAGGACGATGGGCGCTACCCGGAGGATGGATCCAATATAATGAAAGCGTTGATAATGCTGCCAGCAGGTTGCTCACTTCACTTACAGGGGTGTCTAATATCTATCTTGAGCAGCTCAGGGTTTTTGGTGAGGTTAACCGCTACCCCGGAAAGCGGGTAATTACCATAACCTATTTTGCGTTGATCAACGCCGACAACTATTCCCTGAATCCAGGTTTCACTGCCTCAGATGCCAAGTGGGTCAATATCCATGATGTGCCCCGATTGCCTTATGATCACAATAAGATTCTGCAATATGGTTTCAAACATCTTAGACACAAGGTCAGTCATGAGCCCATAGGATTTAATTTGTTACCTAAAAAATTTACCCTTCATCAGATTCAGAAATTGTATGAAGCCATAATGGAAACCGAACTTGATAAACCTAACTTCCGGAGAAAATTACTGAACATGAACCTGTTGGTTCCTTGCGATGAAAAACAGAGAGATGTTTCTCATCGCGCAGCCAATCTCTACCGGTTCGATAAAAAAATATACAAAGATTTGATGGAGAGTGGATTCACTTTTGAATTGTAATTTCGATGATCAAAAATCAGCAATAGTTTGCAACGGAAATAAAAACCCTTGCAGATCAAATAAAATACCCTGATATTAAGTCACCTTAAACGAAAACCAACTAAACCTAACTATACGCAAATTATGGATAATCAAAACAGTAAAAGACTTTTTTATGGTAGTTGTTTTGCCTTAATCACAACTGCCTTTTCGTTTAGTATACGAGCTGGAATTTTGCCGCAACTAGCACAGGATTTTAACCTTACTGCCACACAACTTGGATTTATTAACCAGATGTTCTTTTTAGGGTTTCCAATTTCAATGGTTCTGGGAGGTATATTTTACAGTTCATTAGGACCTAAAAGGATCATGATCTTTGCCTTTTTTGCCCACACGGTCGGTATAATCATGACCATTTACTCTGGTGGATATGTAGGTCTCCTGATCTCCACATTATTTATCGGACTTGGGAATGGATGTACGGAAGCGGCCTGTAACCCGATGATTGCAGCCGCTTATACCGGCAAAACCATGAATACTTTGCTGAACCGGTTTCATATGTGGTTTCCGGGAGGCATCCTGTTGGGTAGCCTTATATCATTTTTCATGACAAAAAGTGGTCTCGGTTGGGAGACCCAGATATGGATCATCATGATTCCAACACTGATCTATGCCTACCTTTTCTATGGACAAGCATTTCCCGAACCAAGGAAGGACATTGCTTCCCTTTCGGTTAATCTAAGATCTATGGTCACCCCGTTGTTTATTTTCATGTGTTTGTGCATGACGCTTACTGCCATTTCCGAGTTCGGACCAACCCAGTGGGCACAATTGGTTTTGGCGCAAAGTGGAGCAGAGCCAATGATGATCGTGGCGATCATATTTGGCTTGATGGCTGTTGGAAGATACTTCGGCGGCGAGTTTGTTCACAAGTTTGATCAAACCGGGGTCCTACTGGGCTCTGCTGTTTTCACCACAATTGGGATCTTCCTGTTAAGTACACAAACCGGGCCGATGGTGTATGTATCTGCAGTGATCTTCGCCATGGGAGTTTGTTATTTCTGGCCTAACATGATTGGTTTTACAGCTGAAAAAATACCGTTAAGCGGTGCGATTGGAATGTCAGTTGTAGGGGCCTTTGGTATGTTTTCTACAGCCATTTGGCAACCTTTCATCGGTGGCTGGATTGACAATGCCCGTGCCGAGGCGTCTTCTCAGGGACTGGAAGGCGGTACCCTCGAATTAGCCGCTGGTCAGGCTACCCTGAAGAATATGATAATATTTCCGATTATATTGATTGTGCTGTTCGTCGTTCTGCTAATCTGGGTGCGGAAGAGAAAGGCCAATGCGCCGGTAATTGCTGCGGTAAACCGTTAATCTCAAAATAAAAGGGACGCATTTGATGCGTCCCTTTTATTTACAGAATCTTAATACTAGTTATTTAGGAGTTGTACCCTCTTCGGCACTCACTTCACCAAGTTGTCCTTTTTCGGCCTTCCTCTTTAGTTTTTCATTCGCAAAAATGGCTACTTCAACCCGGCGGTTTTGCTGGCGTCCATAGTCAGATTCATTATCCCCAACGGGTTGGTCAGGACCATATCCGGCAGTCGTCGTACGCTTTTTGGCAACGCCTAATCCTTCGAGATAACCCGCTACCGCTTCTGCTCTTTTTTGTGATAATCCCATGTTATACTCTCGGGTGCCGGTGATATCGGTATGGCCTTCCACGAGTACATTGGTATCATCATATTTTTTAAGGGTCACCGCCAGATCAGTTAAATTTGTCTTTGAGGTTTCGGATAAAGCTGCGGAGTTATTGGCAAACTGAATACCTTCCCGAAAAGTAATTTTAATTCCTTCGCCTACCCTTTCAATCTCAGCCCCTTCGAGGTCTTTCTCCAATGCCTCAGCCTGCTTATCCATATAGCGGCCAATGCCGTAACCCGCTGCACCCCCTACAGCAGCACCTAAGATAGCTCCCATGGCTGTGTTTCCGGTAGCTTTTCCGATGGCCGCGCCGGCGGCGGCGCCTGCGCCGGCACCTATATAGGTACCTTTTTGCGCTTTGTTCATATTTTTACAAGCGCCTAACAGTAAGCAAATTACAAGTATAAGGCTTGTTATTCCTCTGGTTCCGATCAACATGTGTTTCATAAATGTTTTGATTGTTTTAACAAACCTCAGTGTTTAAAAAACTATGCCGGTCGGTATCCTGATTAAATTGGGCACTTCATAATTGGTAACTGGTGAAACATTCAACACATTTATATTTTTAATCGTGAAATTTTACCTTACTGGTATCCTAATTTTGGTTTCAATGGTCGCAAGCGGTCAAGCAATACCCCAAAACGAGCCGTTAAAATATCTTGCTCTAGGTGATTCTTACACCATCGGGGAAAGTGTGGCAGAACATCAACGATGGCCGGTTCAATTAGTCGCTGCGTTGGCCTCGAAAGGCCTTCAATATTTTCAGCCCACCATTATCGCAGCAACGGGATGGCGCACGGATGATTTAAAGAATGCCGTCGAATCGGCAAAACCTTCAAAAAATTTCGACCTGGTATCCCTGTTGATCGGTGTTAATAATCAATATCAAGGTAAAAGTCCAACCGAATATGCTGTTGAATTTGAAGAACTATTGGAGGTGGCTATTCAACTTGCCCACCACGAAAAATCAAAAGTAATCGTGCTGTCCATACCCGATTATGGTTTTACTCCTTTCGGAAAAATTGGTCAGGATAAAATCAGCTGGGAGATTGATCACTTCAATGCGATCAACAGATCCATCAGCGAAAAAAAGGAAGTGAAATATGTTGACATCACAGATATTTCAAGAATGGGATTAAGCGATACAGAACTGGTGGCTGATGACGGATTGCATCCTTCCGGAAAAATGTACGGGTTGTGGGCGGCAAGGATCGTGAAAGAATTATTTTAACTAAGCTCGCTCAAAGTCATCCGCCAGCCAGAGGAGACACTGAGTATTCCGAAGCCGATCGTCTCCCTACTTTTTCAGCTGCACACTTTGATCTTTTAACAAGATTTCCAATGGTTCACCTGACTCCAGCTTGGTTTCCACCCCATCCTTTGTGACTTTAATTTTAATTACCCGGTTCCTGAATTCAAGCCTGAAAGAATATGACTTCCACTGATCAGGAAGAAAAGGATTGAAACCAAGTTTTCCATCTTTGACGCGCATTCCTCCGAAGCCTTTCAACACGCTTAACCAGGTACCCGCCATACTCGTAATGTGACACCCGTCTTCTGTATCGTTATTGTAGTCATCGAGATCGAGGCGGGCTGTTCTTAAATAAAATTCATACGCCTTCTGCTTGTAGCCAAGTCTGGACGCAAGAATGACGTGCACACAAGGAGACAATGATGACTCATGCACCGTCATCGGTTCATAAAAATCAAAATTCTTTCTCAGTGCTTCGATACTATACTGGTCTTCAAAAAAATAAAGTCCCTGTAAAACATCTGCCTGTTTGATGAAACATGAGCGAAGAATACGGTCCCATGACCACTTTTGATTAATGGGTTTATCTTCAGGTTTGAGATCAGATACTTTCAGTAATTCTTTATCAAGGAACCCGTCTTGCTGGAGAAACAAACCCCTTTGCGTTTCTTCCGGGAAATACATTTTTTCAACAATATCTTTCCATTTAGTTGATTCAACTTCTTCCTTAAAATCAACTTGTTTAACAATCTCCTGAAACCTGGCAGGGTTATTATTTTTTACAATACCAATTGCCTCCTGTGAATACTTCAGTGTCCAGACAGCAATGGTGTTGGTATACCAGTTGTTGTTCACATTGTTCTCATATTCATTAGGGCCTGTCACCCCTAACATGACATATTTGTTTTTGTGGCTTGACCAGTTAATGCGTTGAGCCCAAAACCGGGAGATGGCGATCAAAACTTCCAGCCCGTATTCGGTCAGGTACTGCTCATCACCGGTATACCGGATATAATCAAAAATTGCGAAGGCTATGGCGCCATTTCGGTGAATCTCCTCAAAAGTGATTTCCCATTCATTGTGGCATTCCTCTCCGTTCATCGTCACCATCGGATATAATGCCGCGCCTTTTGTGAACCCAAGTTTCTTGGCATTTTCAATGGCTTTCTGCAAATGTTTATAACGGTACACCAATAAATTGCGCGCTACTTTTTGTTCGGCCGTTCCTAAATAAAAAGGCAGGCAATAAGCTTCCGTATCCCAATAGGTACTTCCGCCATATTTTTCTCCCGTAAAACCTTTGGGGCCGATGTTGAGGCGCTCATCATCCCCGGTATAGGTCTGTGTGAGCTGGAAAATATTAAAACGAATTCCTTGCTGCGCTGCGATATCTCCTTCAATGGTAATGTCACATTCCTCCCATTTGTGCTCCCATACTTTTGCGTGCTCATAAAAAAGTTTATCGAAACCTTTTGAAACAGCTTCATCCAAAACTTTGTGACATTGCTCTACCAATTGACCTTTCGGATGATTTTCTGATGAAAGTACGGCGGCGTATTTATAAATAACGGTTTCTTTATCCTGTTCCAGATTCATTTGCACAACATTGCCGGCAAACTTTTCACGTTTCTCCACATTGATGCGGTCGAAATTAACTTTCTGGCCATCCGTTTCTATTATGTAATGAATGCCGGTAGTGACATGGAAAAAAGTCTTTTTTGTCTGAGCCGTAACCAGCGCTCTGCCAGCAGTGGCTTCCTTATGCACCTCCTCCCAGAATTTTTCATCATAGTTGGAATCTTTATTAACCACATCGGCATCTGCATACAGTGAAATGGTTGTCTTTGAAGAAAAATTCAGGGGTGTTATCGCGTATCGGATAGCCCCAATTTCTCCCTGCGCCATGCTGCAAAATCGTTTTGATTCCACCTTAATTTTCTTGCCGTCCGGAAAAGTGGCTGCAAAGGTTCTGGACAAGAGTCCGGTGCGCATATCCAGTATACGTTTAAAACCTTCCACTTTACATTTTGCGATGTCCAGTTTCTGGTTGTCGATACTTACATGAATCCCTATCCAGTTAGGGGCATTGAGCACTTTGGCAAAGTACTCAGGGTATCCATTTTTCCACCAGCCTACCCGGGTCTTATCCGGATAGTATACGCCTGCCACATAACTCCCGCGCAGCGTTTCTCCTGAATAATCTTCCTCAAAGTTTGCACGCTGTCCCATCCGGCCATTTCCTATGCTAAAAACACTTTCGGATATCTTATTAAAATGTGGATCAAAACCTTCCTCGATGATCTGCCACTCGTGATGCTTAAGATAATTCTTCATAGAAAATGGATAATAATTTACTGGAATAGAAGGGACAATTTAAAGGTCTGCCATTTCCAATTCACGCACGGTTAATAAATTAAATTCAGCGGTCTTCGCAAAAATTTTATGTGCCTTATTCAACAGGTCAGCTGACCCTATACCGATACATTTCATTCCTGCTGCCAGGGCGGCCTCCACCCCTGCCTCGGCATCTTCCAATACAACACAATCAGCTGGATTTACCCCTAATTTTTCTGCTGTACGCAAAAATATTTCCGGGTGGGGTTTGGTGTGGCTTATCATACTCCCGTCAACAATGGCATCAAACTCGTTTTCTATTTGTAACAAACGGATAACCGTTTTGGCATTTTTACTGCTGGACGCCAGACCCACTTTTATTCCATGTTCCCTCAACTCGCGGATAAGTGGCTTAACGCCAGGAAAAATCTCTTCCGGAAGCATGCGGGCAACATACTCAACAAACCATCCATTTTTTTTACTGGCGAGCATTTCCTTATGGGAATCATTCAACGTGATGCCGGCGAGTTCAAGAATTATTTCCAGTGAGTGCATCCGGCTCACCCCTTTCAGTCGCTCATTTTCTTCTTCAGTAAGATTATGCCCCAGTTCATCCGCCAATCTTTTCCAGGCTAAATAATGGTAATGTGCAGTGTCGACGATAACACCGTCGAGATCAAAAATACAAGCCTTAATAATACTTGTTAACCTTAACTTATGATTCATTTTTGCGGACTGAAAATTGAGGCGCTAACATAAAATCCATCAGATGCCATACGTCTCCTCAAGGATTTTATCGGTTTCCGATAGTGATTTAAAGACCGCAAAAGTTTTGCCCTGCGTTCTCAGGGCCCCTAAAGTATTCCCATATCGCACGGCGCGAATATAGTCTTTTGGATCCTGCAATAGTCCGAATCCCATTCCGCCTGCAAAAGAGTCTCCGCACCCCGTTGTATCCACCACATGATTTACCGGAACCGCCGGCACTAACGTTTCCTGTAGTTTTCCTTTTATTTTATAATACACCATACACCCCCTGGAATCCATTGTTATGCAAACACATTTTACACCTTTGGAAAGGCAGTGAACCGCAAAGGCCCGCATTTCATCGGAGGTAATTTCTTTTTCAAAATCCGTACTTTCATATTCTTTCCTGTACCATGATGCATGGGCTTCCTCCAGATTCATCTTTAAAACATCTATATAAGGAAGCCATAAATCCCTGTCTAACCAAAATTTGCGCTGGCGCTCTCCTTTGAACAGGCATGCCGTAGTGGGTCCGTGAGCATCAAAAATAATAACGCTTTTCTGCGTGCTCTTCTTTTTAATGAATTGGAGCGTCTGCAATGCAATCTCATAATCACTGATGGGTATGAATACAAATACATCACAGTTGAGAAGGTCTTTCACATCTTTCGGAACGATGGGATCCATAAAACCGGTTTGCCTTTCCATCCGGTTATTCTGATCAATAAAACGAAGGCTTATTACATCGCCCTGATCATTCTCACAAGTGATGTGATTTAGATTCACGCCTTTATATCCTTTAAAAACCTCTTTTACATTATCCTGATCGGTGGTTCTTACGTGCGATATGGGAATAATCTCAATATCGTCGCCCACCATGGTAGATAAAGCAATCACGGGATGAGCAACGCATCCCCACTTTTGAATAAGATCACCCTGATGGGTAACAATGTGGTCACGTGGAATTGGGCCGACTATGGCAATTCTTTTCATATCATATTTTTGTATTTACTAAATAAGCAGCGCCGAATACTCCCGCGCTATCCCCCAGCGAAGGTTTTACAATAGGGGTGTCCAAACCGTGATTAAAAACAAATTTTTTGACCGAATCAATTCCCCTGTCATACAGCAGATCGATGTTTCCAACACCCCCTCCGATAACAATTACGTCAGTGTCTAAAATATTAATAATTACGCTTAAGGCCACGCCAAAGTTCTCAACCAAACGCATAATAGTCCGTTCGGCAGAAGGGTCCACTTTTGATGCCGCGGAGGCTACAATATCCTTGAGGCTTTTTTTACTTCCGGTTTCATTAAAATAAAACCGCTCCAAAGAAGGCCCCGAAATAACGGTCTCTACACAACCCGTCTTACCACAGTAACATGGCCCACCCGACTCATTTAGAAAATTATGGCCCCACTCCCCGGCTATTCCCTGCAGCCCAATGATGGCCCGGCCGTCAATCACGATCCCACCGCCGACCCCTGTACCCATGATGACACCAAAAACTACCCGCGCCTCCGGGAATCTTTCCTTTACAACACCCAGTTGCGCCTCCGCCAGCGCGAAACAATCGGCATCATTGGCCATCTCCAATGGAATAGTCAGCAGTTTTTCCAAATCCTGCTTCATAGGCTTACCATTCATCACCACCGTATTGCAGTTTTTCATTGTGCCTAGTTTGGGATCATGAACACCCGGAGTGCCAACGCCGATTTTCGAAGGACGCGTGCCTGCAAATGCGCACATCATCTGAACTAATTTATTTACCTGGGTAAGAATTTGTTCATAACCCTTATCGGCCTCAGTAGGAACCCGATCCCGAAATAAAACCTGAGGATCATCCGGCGATTTCAGGATCACTCCTTCTATTTTTGTGCCCCCTAAATCGATGCCCCACAAACTATTTTCGGTAATGTTTTCCTTAGCTGATTTACCCATGCGATTTCAATATTTCAATGTAATATAAAAGGGTAATTTTCCCAATTCACACGATTGCAAGATATATTTTGATTTGATTATAAGGATATTTATTACCAGGCTGCCCTCCAATATATAGTGATCATGTCAGGACAGCGCTGGCTTTAAATCCTGTAACAGCCTTGATCAGATCATCCATTGCTCTCAGCTCGGATTCGAACCTGCTATGATCCCAGCCCAGGATTGTTCTACAAGACTCGGCAATTTCATTTTTCCAGCTTACTACTTTATGAATATTAAAATATAACAGCCCCGTTCTTCTTACAAAAAAATCCTGGATGGAGGCAACCATTTCATATTGAATACAAAATTTTAACTCCGCCTTCAGTAACCTCAGTTCGAAGGGATCAGCTGACGTCGTGCTCTCCATCATGAATAAGATTGCGTCGGTCTGGCGACCATAGTTTTCTACCAGATACCGGGCCGTAACAAGGGGGTAAGGACTGGCTATCAGCTTTTCGGCTATGATGCTTGTATAACGACTGACTTCTTTGTTACCGGAAAATTCTGCCCCACCCAATTTTATTTTAGAGGTATAACACGATTTATAAGTATTGCGGGGGAAATGTTTTTTAATGACAAGATTGACCACTCGCTCGGCCATTTTTCGATAGCCTGTTAACTTCCCTCCGGCGATCGATATCAATCCTGTATTTGATTCAAAAATTTCGTCTTTACGCGACAGTTCAGAAGTGGATTTACCTTCTTCATGGATCAGCGGGCGGAGACCAGCCCAACTTGATTCAATATCGGAAATCACTAACTCAACGCCGGGAAAATTAGCGTTCACCGCATTCAATAGATACTGCGCGTCTTCACGTGATGCTACTACATGATCAAGTTCGCCGGTGTAGGTTGTGTCGGTAGTTCCAATATAGGTTATTCTTCCCCGAGGTATGGAGAAAATCATTCTTCCATCATCAACATCAAAATAAATGGCCTGGCGTAC
>JBDSIM010000270.1:0-21018 GCA_039917935.1 Cyclobacteriaceae bacterium
ATCATTGTTTGGCCTTCAAACAGTACCTGCTGACTAACCGGCCCATTGTAAAAAATTAGGCCCTCAGCTACGGGCTCATAAAGTACCAGCCATTTTTTTATTTGCACCGCGGTTAGATTAAAATCGTCTGAAGTATTGAATACAATTTTCAATTCCGGATATTCCTGAGCGCTAATAAGGGATATATCGGTAGTGATGGTCAGATTCGTTTTAAGCGTATCGTAATCTCCATCGGGTGTGATGCCAACAATGTCGAAATGAAATGCGTCGCCCGATTCAGTTTCATCAAATTGCACAATGACTTTATCCCAGCGTTGCGCCGGACCAATAGAAACTGAAGTCATTTTTCCTGAAGTAAACCGACCAGCAATGGTTTTATTGATTTTTAGGGAAGGTTCTGGCGATGGCGCATGAAACACTTTGGCGACTCCGGGTGCGGACCCCTTCCGTCCAAAAATAACGACGGGTTGCCCGTTTTGCAGGTCAGAGATTTGGGCAGATGAAATACCCAATTCACCCAGTTTAACGATAGCGCTTTCAGGCCACAAACTAAAACCTGCATCACCCATGTTGAATAGGACAACGGAATCGCCCGGGTGGATGTTATTCACGTACTGGATTAGATCGTCCGGTTGGCCGGTGACTAATTCTGACGGAGTAAAGCTGTTGATAACATAGGGTTCCCTCCCACACAACAGCCTTCTACCCCCATACTGATACAAAAGTTCATACCATTTAAAATATATCCCGGCATACGGATGGGTCGATTTCCTGTCGAATGCCACGAGGTTTATTGTATTATTCCGGCAGGCACCACCCTCGTTTAATAAATTAAATTCAACCCCATTAATTTTAAAGCTTATAGAATCCTGGGGCTTTCCTGAAGTTGCCGAAAACGTTTTAATGGCTATATCACTCACGGTCTCCTCAAACCGGATACCGCTTAACTCAGCATCATTTACAAGCCCTGAAAGTGCATTTTGATCAAACTGTGCAAAATGTATCTGCGCCCAACCTTCAGGGCCATTATTGATGTAGCTAAAAGAACTCGTCGTCCAGTCTACACTTTCATTCTCAAGGGGCTGTGCGATTTTTGTTCGCCAATAATAAACAAGGGTATCTTGCGCTAACAAGCGAACATTTTGTTTTCCCAATAAATTGGCGGCAATCTTAAATTGAGTTAAATAAGGGCTGGTAAAGGTATTAACAGTATCTAACTCAATTAGATATTCACGTGCCTCAGATCCCGGATCCGAATATTGAAATGAGAGGTTAACATCACGGGAATTAACAATACTGTAATGGTAAGGATACAAATTTTTAGTACCATTCAATGGAATAAAATAGTCAAAAGAAACCGCGTTGTTTGTTTCATCTAGTTCTTCCCGCAGATTATCAGCATCAACTTTTATAGAGAATACATTATTTCCAAAACCATTGTGATCGGAATTGCGGATTAGAAATGCTATCGTATCACTATGCAAAATCGATTGGATGATGGAGTCATAAACAATCTCTGTGTTATCATTTATTTTTCTTTTAACCTCAACACGGATCTTCTCATCTTTAGCAATCCCGAAGTTTTTTATGGGAATATTTATTTGAAACGAATCGGTTTGCGCTGTAATTCTTTCCCGGTCCAGGGAAGAAATAAATATATTGTCCTCCTGAATTTGATAGTCCGGATATTTAGCACCAAATATCTTCAGTGCCGGGTCACCCAACAATACCATCTGTTGAGATTGGGAAGTGTAGTGGGGTATATTTCCGTATTCAGAAAGAAACCGCCGGGCAACTTCCCGCTGCACATCACCAATTCCTTTTTTTATGAAAACAGAATCTCCAAAGGCCACCTGATAAAAAATCGTGGAATAAATCTGCAATGAATTAACCAACCCGTAGGCACTGTGAGCAATAAAACCTACGGCACCCTTGTCTGGTGTGTTAATCCAATTCTCGCCAAAAATACTTGCGTTCAGAAAAAAGGCGCCTGCGTCACATCCGTTCATCAGGATAACCGGATATCGCCCTGTGTTATGGTATCCCATAACTGGATTTGTCACCAGCCCTATATCAAAGTCTGTGGTGGTGGGGGCAGAATGACCAAAAAAAGTAATCAATCCCAAGCCGTTGTTCACTTCATCGGCGATATTAATTACTTTCGTATTGATGGTTTGCTTGCTGATGGCTTGAATTTGTCCTCCTAAATAGACCTCCTTCGCTACTGTTTCAAAACCCTGCAAAATAGCCTTAAACCAGGCGGGTTCGTCTTCCTCGATACCTCCGCTAAGATGCAAAATGCGCTTCCGGTGAAGATCACTAAAGGGCAGCGATTCTGTCTCTTTAATTTTATTCAAATACGACGCAACCTCTGCCGGGTTCATAGCAGTTAGCCTTCCCGTTGGAACTGCGGGAACAAACGGATCTTCACCTAAGCCGGCGGTATATGCCATATCAGATCCTGGATTTCCAGCTGAAGGCACTAAATCCTGAAACAGGGTAAAAGCTGCCGGATTTCGACCATAGGCGTAATTGACATTGAGTCCCTTACCAATGAGAAATAAATAGGAAGGCATTTTTACGGAAGCCAAAAATTTCATGAATTGAAAAATGGCACGCGGAGACCTCTCGCCGAAATTAAACTGATCGTATAACTGGTCGATGTTTACAATTAAAGTGTCATAACCGCCACCTTCAGGCAAAGAGCGATATTCCGCGTAAGCCTTCACGGGATCAGTGTATCCGGTGGATGGCTTCCTGAGGTTGCGGTGGGTGATGATAATATAATTATGAAGTGCTGGACTAATCTGTCTGAAAGAAATACGCTTCACTGCAGGGGAAAGAAATGCGCTCGTGGCGAAGATCTTTCTTGGAATAGTGGCCGGAATGACAGCGTTCAAAGATGAGGATAACTCCGTTTGAACAGCCATGATCCCGACAGGATCCGTAACATCAAAAAGGCGGGTTCCAGGTAAAGGGTTTTGAACTTTAATATAGGATAGACCAGCGTCATTTTCCGGAATGAATAAAACCTTGTCTGACACGCTCGTCATGGAAATTTCCTGCGGAAAAAGCATCCGGATATATCCGGCGCTCACGCGATCTGTTTCAGCAGCTGATACTTTAATGGTAAAGTTGACTGTTCCATCACCCGGTATATCCGACCATTCGAGCGTTTGAATATGCTTATAAGATTGATAACCCGTAAATGAAATTGTTGACAACAACCGGGGACCTGCATACAACTCGACATTGTGCGTCATCGGCCCTCTACCCGTTAATAAAATTTCGACTGAAGGCTTTCCTGCAGCTGGAACGGTCTGGATTACTTGTTGGATCGCATAAATTTTTTGCGAACTCTGAATTACAGGCTCCCCCATCCAGCCTTCGCCTTGATCAAAAAACGTTTGATGAACATTGCCGTAGTCAATGCCACTGGAATAGCTACTCGTTATTAAAAGCAACTTTTCACACCAATGATACTGTTGTTCCGGCAATCCTACTGATGACGCTGAAAAGGAAACCACCCTTTTTCCGTTCACCGCTCCATACGTTAAGAAATAACTGGTAGTGTCACTGAATAAACTATAATAACGGTGAGGCTGGAGGTTTGTACCCAGGTAAAGTGCGCTGTCAAGCATACCGTCATTACCCTTGCCGTAGAATTCAATAAAATCTGAGCTATTCCACTGGCCGTCACTTTCACCCTCCACAAGGATAGCGTGTTCGGTTCCCCTGTGGAATAGCTGAAAATTCTTTGGATTGACGGTCGGAGCAAGCCCGGCATTCAGTAAATCGGTATAGGAAATTCTGTATATACCCTCTTTAGCAATGGGGATCTTATAATATGGCTGGTCATACCGTATCCACTCATTGCCATGCTGACCGAAGGCCTGCAGGGCAGTAAAAAAAATGCAAAGTGCTGAAACAAAGTGTTTCATCGATAGCGGTATCAGGCCCCTCAGGTTTAAAGCGCAATATACGCATGGGGTTTTGCCTTTAATACAGCTCAATGCCATAAAGTATGCGGTTTAAACTGAATTTATATCTTGAGTAGTTTTTCACCAAAATGAAGGCATTATTCAACCAATGGATTCGATTAGCCTGGCTTATCGTCGCAAAACGTAGGCTCCCTGCGTCAGCTTATGATTATGAGCAGGCACGAACCGACGCTTTAAAAGGTTTCAATCAATTTTGTCCGAAACCGTTTAAGACTCCTGCGAAAAGTAATCAAGATGAAAGGGCAATCATTCTTTATGGAAAATTATTGATGGGGCAGGCCGCCTTCCTCAAAAATTCCTTAACAAGGAAGGCCGGTCATTTACTTGTTCCTGGCCTGAACCTTGCCTACATACGCAATCCGAAAGCCGCCAGTACGTCTATTGCTTTTGCTATGCTGAAGGCCATTTATACTGAATTAGAAAAATTGGAACCTTCGGCTGAACAGATTAATTTTCTCTCGGATGTTAACCTTCATAAGGGCCTGGTGAAAAGGGAAATTCCAGTCCAGTATTTTATTGTAGTGAGAAATCCCTTTGAAAGATTGGTTTCCGTTTACCGGGATTTTTTTGAGACGTCTTCCGATCATTTTATTTATGATGATTATCTTTTCGGCATCCTGAAAAAAGACCTTGCGTTTCCTGAATTTGTTAACAGAATTTTTCTGATTCCCGATATATTAAAAGACCAACACCTCAAACCGCAACATACTTTCCTGGCATTTTATGAGAAAAGGAATCAGAACATTAAAATTTTGAAACTGGAAAATTATCAGGAGATTGATGCTTTCTTCCTCCAATACAAACTAAAGTTACCAGACATCAATAAAAATCCATTACAAGTTGACTATCGTAAATATTACGATTCAACAACACTGGAAAAGGCGTTTCAAATGTATGCAAAGGACGTTCAACTTTTTGGATACGAGGAGGGTTATGAGAATTTAAAAAACCATTTAAAAAAAATACATTGATTTATTTAAACGATCCTGTAAAGTGCGGCTTCGCTTCAGAGTCCCTGAAACAGGTGAAGGGAGAGAAATCAGGTAACTTGTGGAGGAGAGGAAACAGTGCCTCGCTCAGAGTCATCCGCCTGAGCATTCGAAGGGAGCAACCAAAGCAACCACACTTTCAGATACGGCAGGAATCTTCGCTGATGAAGGGTGGCGATGGACAATGGTAAAGTGAGTTTCTTTCCTGAATTACTTCAGGCGACGAACTCGTAAGTGATTTACTTTTTAACAATCCTGTGAAGTGACACCTCTTCCCCTTTGATAACTTTCAGAATATAAATACCTCGGCCAAGTTCGCTGCCAAGTTCAAAACCAGAATTGGTCATGCTGATGGCTTCGTGTAAGACATCGCCTTGCAGATTCGTAATGATAAATTTTACGTTTTCTTGTTTTTCGGTTTCAATACTTGCCACAAACGAGCTTACAAATGGGTTAGGAAATAAACCCACCTTTTGAGAGGAGTTGCTTAACGAAGTTGCCTTTATCGTACTCGGGGGCTGAAAAGAGTCCTCCATTAATAAGAGGTTTCCATCCGGGTTTCCGCCAGAATTTTCTGTAAAGTCAAAAAGTTTTGAATAGGCATAACCATTGCTTTTAATTTTAAAGATTACACCCATATCACGATTACCGCCCTGAGCAGTCATTGCATATAGCATATTTTTGTCATCCATCGTGGGTGTTCCCCGGGGATGAGCCCCATTGTTCCCGTCAAAGTCCACTAATTTTCTAAACAAAGATCCATCAGTCTTTACAGTAAACATCACACCCTTATCAGCATTTCCGCCTTCGCTGGTCATGCCATACAATACTTCGCCATCGTGTAGCAGGTCTCCCATGGGATGTCTTCCATTGAGTCCGCTGAATTCATAGAAACTCGTAAAGCCATTCCCGTCGGGAAGAATTTTGAATAACGTGCCGTGGTTAGTGGGGCCGCCAAGCGCTGTAGTACCGTATAAATATCCGTCGTCGCCCACGGTTAAACTTCCATTTGGATTACCTCCGGAAATAGCGGGGTCAAAATGATGCAGTACCTCAAATTCTTTTCCATTCCGGCTCAGCCGAAAAATCGTTCCCGCATTATTCTTTCCGCCGTATGGAGCAACCCCGTACAGAAAGCCATCATTCATTTCCAGCAATCGCGTATGCGGATTTAGACCCTGGGTCGGTTTTGAAAATTTGAACAGCAGATTTTCCAATGGATAGGTTGCCATACTATCTGGATTCAATCTCCAGACTCCCCCGCGGAAAAGATTCGTCCAGTCGTCTACAACGTAGAGACTATTGTTTGAGGCCAGCATTAGACTTCCTGCGTGAACGCCCAGCGTATACCGTAACTCAAACCTTCCCTCAGGAGAAATGTAAAAAACCTCTCCGTCGGCGCAGGTCCCGTTTCTCTCACATTCCGACATCCCATAAAAACCACCATCCGGGGCCGGGGTTAGTGAGCCCCTTAAGTAAGCCGTTGGATAGTCACTTGCCTCCAGGTAATCATGATGTTTTGTAAATGTGGCACTGTCAGTACTAAAACTAAATACAGTTCCTGAATTATTCTGCCCGCCGGCTGTCGATAGACCCCATAATCTTCTGGCATTTATCTTTGCCCGTGTGGTAAAGGGGGTGACCGGGCCATAGGTTGTTGAGATATCACTGATAGCCCTGGCGTAGTAGGTTGTGGCGTGATCAAGATTTCTAAAAATAAAATCAGTTCCCACACCTGAGAGCTGAAAGGATGCGCCGGAAAAATTCTTTTTCGTGTTTAGTTCAATGCTATAGTGTTTTGCATCCCGAAGGGGGCTCACTACCACTTTAATGACCATCGGATTTAACTCGGTGGCGCCGGATGGTTCCAAAATTACAGGGAATTGTTCCTGAATGGTTGTAAATCGGGAAACTTTCCTGTATTCGTTTGAACCATCGGTTTTTACTCTGGCGTAATAGGTGGTAGCGTAGTCTAAGCCGGAGAAACTCAGCGTTCTTTGGTTGTCTTGAATACTTGACTGAATGATGGAAGGTCCCGTAAAATCCGGAGATGTATTGATTTCAATGGTGTACCTGGACGCTCCGGAAACCAGATTAGCTGTGATTTTCAGAAACGGCGCTGATACGTTGGAAGCATTGTTGGCTGGTTTGGCAACAGAGTATGTCCTGACATTCCCGGGTTCAGAAAACGAACCAACAGTAAATTTAGCAGCCGAGATTTCTGTAGATAAAACGATCAGCAAAAATGCACAAAGCGGGTATAGGTTTGTTTTCATAAGCTTCAGGTTAGATTGTAATATGAATTACAAACACCCACTACTAAAATTTGAAGCCAATCAGAATTCGATTATTCTCTTGAACAGTCGCACAGCGACTGTATACCTGAACCGAAAGCGTCCGGCAGTATTATGAAATTCAGTAAAGTTATGACACGCATTTCATCTGAGGTAATGGCACTTGAACTGGGAAAAATGCTACTTCATCGCAAGTTAGGATTGTGGAAAGTATTCCCTATAACGTTTGCGCTAAATGCTGATGGTTTTAATTGACGCTTAAAATTCTAGCGACAATAATCTTCAACTCATTGGAGGCCACTCGTAGGTTTTATTTAAAGTGAAATATTAAACCAGTAGGTACACCGTTGATTCTTCAAGGCCAGCGCTTTCAATTGCAATATTGCCGGTCATAACCCTTTCCCCATCCTTTAAAATCCCACGGTGAAGTAAGAACAACCCACGCCTCCATTCCAACTTTTCCTTGCCGTGCTCTCTATAAGTGTTCATACTTGAGCACCGGGTTGTTCATTTCTGGCCAGTTTTTTAGTGCGGTGACTTTTTTAAAAACTTCATTTAACTATTTTTAAATTTTAAACTGCTGTATATCAGTAGTTTAAAATCAAAGTTTTTCTTTTTTACCGGGTACTGGGTCATACATAGTACTTTTCCGTATATAGTGTTAGAACGACCTAAAACGGTGAAGTATGAATCTTGAAAACACGCAGGTACAAATGAGAAAGGGTATTTTAGAGTACTGCATTCTGCATATTATTTCGCGCGGTGAAGTTTATGCGTCTGATATGCTGGACGAATTAACAGCCGCCAAATTGATTGTTGTCGAAGGCACGCTTTATCCCTTGCTGACACGCCTGAAAAATGCGGGGTTATTGGAATATAAGTGGATAGAATCAAAATCCGGACCTCCCCGAAAATATTACAAGCTTACTGATAAGGGGTCGAAATTTCTGGAGAAGCTCTCAGGAACCTGGGATGATTTAGTCCACTCTACACAAATGGTCACATTAAAATCAAACGCATAATAACAGAGTCACACCGATATGAAAAAGAATATCAGCATCAACATCAGCGGCATTATCTTTCACATTGAGGAAGACGGGTATGAAACACTCAAAAAATACCTTGATTCCATAAACCGGTATTTTTCAACTTTTGAAGACAGCAGTGAGATCCTGGCGGACATTGAGAGCCGCATTGCGGAGATTTTTCTATCCAAGTTGAAGGAAGAGAAGCAGGTCATTACGGCCGAAGATGTCAGCACACTGATGGCAACTATGGGTAGCGTGAGCGACTTTAAAGCGGTAGAGGATATTGAAGAGAAGGCCACACCATTGACACCAGGTGCAACCGAAGCCGAGACTCCGTTCGAAAAGGCAGTTCCCCCTGGCACGAATTACACCTACACGCCACCGAGGCACCTGATGCGCGATCAGAAGCGAAAAATACTAGGGGGAGTATGTGCAGGCCTGGGCAATTATTTTAAAATCGATCCCCTTTGGGTCCGGCTGATTTTTGCTGCCCTTTTATTTGTTTACGGTTTTATAGTGATCGTCTACGTTGTGATGTGGGTCGTCGTACCGGGTTCATATGATCTCGAAGAGCCTGATTTTGGAAAAAAGATGTTTCGCGATCCGCAACGGAAAGTGTTGGGTGGAGTATCGGGTGGCATCGCCGCATACCTGGGTATCGATATCATTCTCGTAAGGATACTATTTATCCTGCTAGTCATTGCAGGTGGGCTAGGCGTATTTCTATACATTATTCTTTGGGTCAGCCTACCGGAGGCTAAATCACTGACGGACAAAATGCAAATGCAGGGTGAACCTGTAACCCTTTCAAACATTGAATCAAACATTAAGAAAAATTTCAATATCAAGGAGGGTGAAGAAAGTACCGTTACTAAAATACTTTTGTTTCCTTTTCGACTGATCGGATTAATCCTCACGGGATTAGGGAGAATCATTGAACCCCTTGTCGATATTGTAAGGGTGATCATTGGAGTCATCATCATCTTAATGGGGATATCCCTTGTCTTTGCCATTATTGTAACGGCCGGGATATTGTTTGGTATTTTCGCGACAAACAATTTCTCGCCGTCGTGGATGGGTGAATTCCAGGATATGAATTTACCCATGGAAGCATTCACCAGGGCCTTTCCTGGATGGATAGCGATTGCAGCGGTGGTTGCCGCATTAGTTCCCAGCATATTCATCATCCTCCTGGGAGCTTCTACCATTGCCAAAAGACTGGTATTCCAAGGCACAGCGGGCTGGACATTATTTGTATTGTTTTTCATCAGTATCGCCATGTTAGCGGTTGGCGTTCCCAAAATTGTTTTCTCTTTTCATGAGGAAGGGAAATATAAAATCGAATCCAATTACCAAATCACCGGAAAGACTGCAGTATTAAAAGTAAATGAAAATGGAAGTCATAATTATGACGCTGTCAAGCTAACGCTGAAGGGTTATCAGGGAACCGATTTCAGACTGGTCCAAACTTTTGAAGCTCAAGGTAGCAGTCGCGGTCAGGCGATCGAGAATGCAAAAATGGTAGATTACCATATGGAATTTTCAGACTCTGTATTTACGTTCGACCGTATTCTTAATTTTAAAGATGATGCGATTTTTCGCGGACAACGTGTTGATATGATTTTATTTATTCCCAATGATTTTCCATTCATCATGGACGAAGGAATGAGCCGGTTCATCACACAATATGTTGATGGTGAATATCTGGACGGTTATATCTGGAAAATGACGACCCGTAACGGACTTGAATGTATCAACTGCAATGAAACCAAGGATGAAACCCTGAGTATCCTGCAGGACTTCGATCAGATCGAGATTTCGGGTAGATTCGATCTACGGATCTTGCACGGAGATAACTATTCCGTAGAATTAAATGGATCGGAAAAAGAAAAAGAGCAATATAAAGTGCATAGGACGGGCCAAACACTGATCATTGATTTCAACCGGAAAAAAGATTTTGACTGGGACGTAAAAGACTTAACCCTGGATGAAATGGAGATTATCATTACCATGCCTTCCATTGAAAAGATTGAAGCCGTAGGACTGGGCACTATTCGATTTGAGGATTTTACCAGCGATGACTTTGAAATTGACGCGAGAGGCCCTGTTAAAATACGGGGTGAAATCAATGCGCATAACTTGATTGTTAATTTAACAGGAAAATCTGAAGCGGATCTTTCCGGAAACACCAATAACCTGAATGCCCGAATAGAGTTTGCTTCGAAATTAAGAGCCTACAATCTGCAAGCTCGTGACGCTTTTATTGAAGTTTCGGGAGCCTCTTCCGCCAAAGTTACCGTTACGGGCACCCTGGAAATGGACGAAGGAGTGGCCAGCGACATTGATTACAGGGGAAATCCAGAGATTGTAAAACATGACTGAGTCGCCGGGAAGGTTTTCCGGGCTATGGAGGCGGGAAGTTGCTCTGGAACCCGACTATTCAGTGCCCTCGTGTGTAACTTTTTTATGTTCAGTCCGTCTTACCATTACGTAATCCCCTAAAAACATGATCATTTTCCTACTTTTTATCCTCGTTTATCTTATTTCACTTGTTTTTTGAAATAAGGGTCATCCGAAAGGCCGTTATCTTAGTCGCAGCTTTGGTAAGCAGGAATCTAAATATTACCCATTGCTGCACATCCTCTCCCTGTTAGCGGAACGCAAAATTCTTTATGACAGGAGCAACCCTGCCTTCCATTTTTGCATCTTATCCACGAAACCTAAATGGACCTTTCAATTTACCGGACAAAAGAAGACGAGCTATCAAAGGATGCCTGAGGCGTGATCGAACCGCCCAGCAGGCACTTTTTGACCTGTATTCTTCAAAGATGTACGGAGTATGCTTCCGCTATGTCAAACACACCATGGAAGCGGAGGATATTCTTGTAACAGCCTTCACAAAAGTATTCGAACGATTAAATCAATTTAAGGGCGAAGGGAGTTTTGAAGGGTGGATCCGGAGAATTATGATCAATGAATCACTGACTTTTCTGCGTAAAAGCCGCACAATGTATCTGGAGACAGATCTTGAACAGGCAGATCACGAACCGGACTATACCCGGATGAGTGATCACCTGGAGACCGAAGATTTGTTGAATCTCATCCAAAAATTACCCCCAGGCTATCAGTTAGTATTTAATATGTACGCCATTGACGGGTACTCACACAAAGAAATTGGCGATCAACTGAATATCAGTGAAAATACATCAAAATCACAATTGAGCCGGGCACGCGTCTTTTTGCAAAAATTACTGGTGGAAAATGATTGGAACTCAGACCGAAAAATCAGCAACCATGAATCAGCAACCTGATAAACTATTTCGCGATAAACTAAAAAATTATCAAAAGCCAGTATCGTCCGATGCCTGGAACCGTGTTTCTGCTCAGATGGACCAGAGTAAAAAAACAATCTGGATAAAGGCGGCGGCTGCCATTACCTTATTGGCAGTGGCTGGCATATTATTGTTTGGTATCAGGAGTAATCAACCTGAAATAACGCTTGCCGAAAATACGATCACTTCCAAACAGGAAGCGCCAAAAGCAAAAGTAGAGGCGAACGTTGAAAATTCATCCCGGCCTTTTACGAATGAAGAAAATAAATCCTCCACAACCATTACCCTGAAACAGGAAAGAAATCGGCCAGGAAAAATGAAACTTTTGAAAACCAGGAAAAATGTCCAGGATAAGGCAGAAAGTGAAACGCTGGTAGAGGCAATACCAGTAGCGCCAAACGAATCCGTCGTGGCAGGTGAAAACAGTTTTATTAAAGAAAACGACAGCCTTGCATTAAATAAAGAATACCAGAGGATAACCCTGGAGTACAGCGCCGAAGAAGTGAATGAAAAATATCTAAATAAAAATTCCCTGGCTGATGCAACCTCTGACGAAAAGAAAACATCTACGTTGAGAAAGCTGCTGGACAAAGCCTATGAACTGAAACACAATCAGGATCCTTTAGGCGATCTTCGGCAGAAAAAAAATCAACTTTTCGCGTTTAATTTTAAGAGCGATAAACAACGTAATGAAAACAAGTAAAGTATGAACCTAAAAGCAACCCTTGGCATACTGTTAATTGCCGCGACATTTTCTGCCTATGCACAAGTTCCACCAGCGGATACCGTCATTATTCCCCTAGCGAAAACCAGCAGAATTATTTTCACCATCCAGGATCGCAATGATCTTGAAGTTCTTCGCCACTATGACTTTCAGGGACTTTTCGATGATCTTCTGCAAAGGCTGGCGGAGGCCGACACTTTGAGAAAGGATACTACTGAAAACGACATCGTTGTTCACCGGGAAGCGGAGGAGGATTGGAACACGGAGCGCAATGATGATAACGAAAATGATGACAATGACGATATGGACAACGAAGAGGATGATGAATATAAATGGGAAGAAAGCCGACGTGGAAAGATTGGACAGACATGGCAATCCACCAATGTGGATTTCGGAACGAACAATTTTCTAGCCCGGGAGAATCAATTTCCGGACGGTAGTGAATTATATGCTGTGCGGCCATGGGGGTCCTGGTATCTTGGGGTGAATTCAGTGCAAAGAACAAGACTTGCCAGAAATGTCTTTGTTGAATGGGGACTGGGAGTCAGTTCGTATACCTTTAAATTCCAGCAGGATAATATTCTTATCCAGAAAGATGAACTCGGCGTTGAGTTTCTGGCGGATACCCGTGAGGTGGATTTTATCAAAAGTAAGTTAAGCGCCACCTTTATTAATGCATCACTGGTTCCGGTTTTAGACTTTGGCGACCACAGTCGTAAGCGACGTATGTGGGATGGGCACGGCAGCGAATTCCGCATTGGATTCGGCCCTTATGTGGGGTACAGAATTGCCAGCAGGTCGAAGCTTGTGTATAAGGAAGATGGGAATCGTGAAAGAGACAAAAACCGGGATAGCTTTTACCTTAACAATCTGCGGTACGGCTTCCGGCTGCAATTGGGCCTGCGGTCAACCGATCTATTTCTCAACTATGATATGAATGAACTATTCGCAAAAAACAAAGGTCCTGAATTAAATGCCCTGAGCTTTGGTATTATTTTCTAAAAAATCACCAGCTATGGCACCAGTCAGGCCATTTATTCATCATCAGGTCAGAGAATAAAACTACGCGGATCATAAAACATCTTTTTTAAAATAAACCATTTCTCTTTCAGCGCCTTTTAAAAGCAAATCGTTCGATACCTTTCGTGCCGTAGGCCAAAGGATTGCCGAAAACGCAAGACCCCCAATAAAAATCCCCGTAAAAATATCACTTCTGGTGACATACAATCCTACCGCCATGATCATGCTTCCTGATGAAATCAAAGAGAACCGAACGACGGTTAACCTGAAATATTGATCAAGTTTCATCCCCAATCCTTGTTCCTTTCGAACCGATTTAATTTTCTTATTAAATAGTATTACCACCAATAACCAATCGCAAAAAACAATGGCTGGTAATGCAAAAAAGTATTCTGTCCGAGGCTCCTGAGGGATCTGTGTCCCAAAGAAAAAAAGTGAAATAAAGACCAGAAGCGGTATTATCAGCAATAAAAGCAGCACACTTTGAAGTTTATTGAAATACTGGCCAATGGTAATGAAATTCATAAGCGAAAACCAAAGGTAAATGAAGTGATTCGCTTATGTGATTAATTTTTTATATTTATACTTAATATGGAAGGCATCGCAAACTTATCTAGGAAAGAACAGGTGATACGAAAGGCTGCAGAGCTTTTCAAGGAAAAAGGTTATGCTGCGGCCTCTATGCGGGACCTTGCTCAGCTCCTGGGAATTGAAGCCGCGAGTTTATACTCCCATATTAAATCCAAAGAGGAAATTCTGCGCAGTTTATGTTTTGACATGGCCACGGAGTTCCGGAAATCGCTTGAACAAGTGGAGAAACAAAATCTTCCCGCAAGTGAAAAATTGCGCAAGGGGATTGTAGGGCATATACAGGTGATGGCGAAAGACCTCACTGCGTCGGCTGTCTTCATGAATGAGCACCGGCATTTAAGTCAACCTTTCTTAAGGGATTTTCTGCTATTGCGCATAAATTACATCAACCGTTTCAAAAGCATTATTGAACAGGGAATAGCTTCAGGTGAGTTTAAAAAGACCATCGACAAAAAGCTGGCCGTAATGACGCTATTTTCATCCCTTAACTGGATGCCCATGTGGTATGATCCTGCAGGTTTGATAGAACCCATTGAGCTGGGTGTTCAACTGTCCGAAATGCTCATCAACGGATTGAAACAAAATTCCAAATAGTTCAGTTTTACTAACAAGTGTTTTCATTGTTTAGGGCTTCATCATTGAAGCTCGGGCGAATCAAAAAAAACCGTTATGTACGGAGGAGGAAATACATTCGAAAGCATAAAATCCGACGGTATTGAGGAAGATCCATCCCGTTTATTGGAATTTGAAACGAGGATTGAAAGGGGAGAAAAGATCGAATCCGCCGACTGGATGCCACAATTGTACCGCAAACAATTGATCAGGATGATCGAGCAGCATGCCCACAGCGAAATTATTGGCGCTTTACCGGAAGGAACCTGGATAACCCGTGCGCCAGGTTTTAAACGTAAACTCGCCCTGATGGCAAAGGTTCAGGATGAGGTCGGTCATGCCCAACTCTTGTACAGTGCTGCCGAAACGCTGGGAAAAACGCGCGAGGAAATGATCCAGGACCTTATCCAGGGAAAATCCAAATATTCAAACATTTTCAACTACCCTGCTTTTACCTGGGCCGACTCTTGTTTTATTTCCTGGCTTGTGGATGCCGGAGCCATTGTTAATCAATTGGCGAACGCGAAAGGTAGCTACGGACCTTATTGCCGTGCTTTAGACCGGATTTGTGCTGAAGAGTCCTTCCATTTAAAATTCGGACACCATTGTGTTATTTATTTGGCGTCGGGTACTGCTATTCAACGGCAAATGTTTCAGGATGCCATTAACCGATGGTGGCCTCCGATGATGCACTTCTTTGGTCCATCAGACAAAATTTCTGCCCATACGGAAATGCTGATGAAATGGAAAGTTAAGATGTCGAGCAATGACGACGTCAGAAATCAATTTCTCGATATGTATGTACCCAAAATATGGGAGTTGGCATTCACCATTCCGGATGAAAACCTGGAAAAAGATCCGCAAACGGGACGCTGGCGATATACCGAGCCTGATTGGGAGGAATTTAAGCGGGTAATTAATGGAGGAGGACCCTGCAATAAAGAACGCTTAGAAGTGAGGCGCATCGCCGAAGAACGCGGGAGGTGGGTGAGAGAAGCCTTGAGAACGCCTTCGGCGAATTATGTCAGACCGCTTGCTTGAATTCAGTTTACATTGATAAAAGGACCACTGATCAACTGGACCTCCTTCCAAAGCGCTTTCAATGCCTCCGCCGGAGAGTTGAAATAGTTTTTCAAATACACCAATGAGCTGCTGTCTTCAGGCAATTCATTATTGATCCATTTCCAGATATCATCCGCCAGAAGAAACAGTTCATGGCTGTGATATTTCGGATAATATTTCGAAAGCAGGTCGAGCGCCAAAAGGAATTCAAGGTATTTCACCTGTTTATAAATTTTCGAATTTGAATGATTCCCATTACAGCAAAAAATAGCGTAACTGAAACCTGGGCCTACATTCAGGTTATACTATTTTTATACCTATACAAAATTCTGCTGTCAAGGGATGCCTTGCGTGCGGGTATTTTACTTAAATATTTAAAAAATGCTTTTCAATGGTTGCATCGGCTATATTTAATCCCATTTTAACCCCATCTGAAAGGTGAATTCACTTGATCCAAGAGTCAACAGGCTACCTGACTTCGGCCAACCCGGTGTAATTCAGCCAAAAGCTGCTTTGGATCAGTTCGGTACTTTTGAAGTGTTTGTCCAACCGCGTGAAGGAAAACTTTTCCAGCATGAGGGTGCCGTCCACGCGCCCAATTTGGAAATGGCATTTGTGCTTGCCAAAGAGACCTTTACCCGCAGGTTTTTGTGTACTTCTTTATATGTCGCCGATACCAGAAATGTTTTTGTGTCACCCATGACAGAGGGCAATCAAAATGCCTATGATTTAATTTCTGATATGAATATGGACGATGTAAAAAAAGAGACCTATGAGATCTTTCACTTGTTGAAACGAGGCAAACAACATATTCATGCAGGAACAGTTTCCTCAGGAAATCCGGAAAACGCCATGGCCATGGCCAAGAATGAATTTGGAGGAAAAAATGTTTTCAATGTATGGGCGATACGCACCTCCGATATCCGATTTACCACTCCTGAGGAAAAAGACCTGTGGAATACTTTACCTGAAAAAAAATTCAGGGATGCCTCGGATTATAAGGGGGGTGACAAACTTAAGAACTTTTTAGAAGGCACCCGAAATGAACAGGAATGACTGAACCCTTGATGGAATAAACATGATGTATTCACCTGCGTTAAAGGAATTGCTTTACAAAATTGCGGATGATCAACTCATACTGGGCCACCGGAACTCGGAATGGACTGGCTTTGGACCGCTGCTCGAAGAAGACATTGCCTTTTCTTCCATGGCTCAGGACAAAATTGGCCAAAGCCTTGCGTTGTATACGATCCTTCATCAAATGGGAGAACAACCTCCTGATACCGTTGCCTTTATGCGCAACGCTACGCTGTTTCACAATTGCATTCTGGTGGAGTTACCAAACGGAGAGTATGATTTCAGTTTAATGCGACATTTTTTATATGATACGGCACTGGCGATTCGCATTGAGATGTTGTGCACCTCTTCTTTTAAGCCCCTGGCAGAGCTTTCCATCAAGATCAGGGGAGAATTAAGATATCATACTTTGCATGCCAACACCTGGATAAAACAACTGGGTTCTTCCACCGAGGAGAGTATTAACAGGTTGCAGAGCGCGCTGGAGTTTAGCCTTCCCTATGCCCTGGGCATGTTTGAAGTGTCCCCATTCGAAAAAGAACTTTTGGAAGAAGGCATTTTCACAGGCGAGAAAATTCTCGAGGAGCGCTGGCGCAATAAAATCGAAGAGGTCCTTCGCCAAACGCAATTGCGATTGCCATCATGGAACCAGGTTGAACCGATTTCAGGAGGCCGCGTTGGAAAACATAGTGAATATCTCCAGCCTTTACTCGATGAGATGTCAGAAGTTTTTAATATCGATCCGACAGCAGAATGGTAATGAAAAATTTATGATGGAAAATGCAATCCGGGAACTAAGGGAAGTTGTTATTGAGTTTTCAAAAAAAACCAGTGCGATTTCTGACTCAGAATTCTCAACCAAACCACTGGAGAATAAGTGGAGCAAAAAAGAAGTGCTGGGTCATCTAATTGATTCGGCTCAAAATAATTTACGGAGGTTCATTTCGGGACAATACGAATCGGAGCCACCTAAAATTGTATATCAACAAGATTTTTGGGTTTCCAGCAATAACTACCAGGCCATGCCAAAAGATGACTTGATACAACTCTGGCGCCTGATGAATCTGCGAATATGCGCCGTATTAGAAAACATGCCGGAAGCAAATTATTCCAGGCAGTGTGATACGGGAAGCCTGCGTACTTTATCCTGGCTTGCTGAGGATTATGTGAAACACCTGAAACATCATCTAAACCAGGTAATATCAGCTTCCTTCGATATTGTTTACAAATAAATTGCACACGGTGAAAATAACACCTGAGAAAATATTGGAGTGGTTAGAGTCGGTAAAGGATCCTGAAATTCCGGTGTTGTCATTGGTTGACCTTGGTGTAATTACCGGAATATCTGTTCACGAGTCGGAAGTAAAAATTGAAATGACGCCTACCTTTGTGGGATGTCCTGCACTCGATATGATGAAGCAAGAAATTGCTGAGGTGCTGTATAAAAACGGTGTAGAAAAAGTTGACATTGAAGTGTCCTTCAAAAAACCGTGGAACTCCGACCTGATTTCCCTGAAAGGTAAAGAAGCACTAAAGTTATTTGGCCTTGCCCCACCTGGACCGAGACAATTATTTGCCGACCTGGATGTACTGGAGAGAGCCACTTGCCCGCGCTGTAACACATCAAATACCGAGCTAAGGAATATTTTTGGTGCGACGCTTTGCAGATCGATTCATTTTTGTAATGATTGTAAGGAAGCGTTTGAACAATTCAAATCTCTTTAGCAGTTACAACCCGGCTATTATCCCTATATAGTATAACCTATTAACTTCTGGCGCGTAATTGAGTTAACCGTACCCCATGAAATCCACAATTTATTTTTCTGGTGTTTTCATGATACTGGGCAGCCTATTTTCACTTTGTTGCTGTGAGAAGGAACAAAAAGCTAAGCAGACGGAGTTTACTAAAGCTGATTCACTCACTGAAAGCTACCTGGCGCTAAAAGATAGTTTGCTGCAGACCTGGAATACGATGATGCATGACTATAATAGAAAAATCAAAGCCATGCAGCATTTGCTTCATGAACTTGCCATTTCTAACCCGGAAAAGCAGGAAGCCCTGAATAAGTATGAACACCGACTGCAAAATCTTGCGAACTCGCGGTATGATCAAAACTCAATATCAAACACCGAAGTTGTTACAGAATATGACTTTGCATCCAATTCCCTGGTAACGGAATTAATATCCCTCGCAGAATCCGAAAATGAATTTGCCTATAACACCACCCTTCAGAAACTGGCTGACGAAATTCGCGCTTCCGACCAGCGTGTCAATAACTATCGGGAGGATTATGATCTTATCGCGTCAGAATACAACCGATTCATTGTCAGGAACAGGCTGTTGTTAAAAGAAATAGACGAAAATCCTTTTCAGGATACCACTCCCCTGTTCCAGATGGCAGCCGAATAAGAATCACCCTGTAAGAATCACGTAATATCTCCCATTACAATCCCCAGCATTATTCTCCGCTTCTTCGTAACTTACCTAGATCCCTTTCTACTTTTAGCTTTTCTCACCACCGTCCGGATTGTTTCTTATCCCGATCACGGCCGCGGTTTTTGCGATCATCCCTTCCTCCACCAAAACTTCGCGAAGAAGAGGACGATGATGAAGATGATGATGATGAAGAAGATCTTCGCGGTCCTGTCTCACGGCTATCCGTAACTTCAATTCTTACCATCCTCCCTTTATACTCAAAGCCATGGATATGGTCCTTCACAACATTCGTAAAACTTTTGTCCACCTCAAAAAATGAATAGGCACCTTTTAGATCGATCCTTCCAATTTTATCGCGGGAAATATTACAGCGGTCACAGATCATTCCGAGTAATTTACCGGCATCCAGCCCGTCCATTTTACCAAGGTTGATAAACAATCGGTCACCGGAAATATTATTGTCACTATGGGAACGGTCCGCACGTTCTGCCCGGTCAGGTCTGTCAGATTTGTTTAAATCTGGTGCGCCCCGGTAATAATCCAGAAAGTGATTAAATTCTAAGGCAGTAAAACGTTTAATAATTTCTTCTTTCGTGAGATCCTTCAGTTCTTCATAAACGGATGGGAGGAAATGCGAAATTTCCGCTTCGACCAACTGAACTTCGCGCAATCGATGAACAATATTTATTACCCTTCTCTCACATACCTCAACGCCGGTAGGAACGGGTACTTTCTCGAAGGTGACCTTAATCATTTTCTCGATCTGCCGGATTTTTTGCACTTCTCTTCTCGATATCAAAGCAATGGAAATTCCCGTCTTTCCTGCGCGCGCCGTTCGGCCACTGCGGTGTGTGTAAAATTCCATCTCATCGGGCATGTTCATATGAATAACGTGAGTGATGTTACTCACGTCAATTCCACGGGCGGCCACATCGGTGGCCACGAGCAATTGCAAGGCTTTACTTTTGAAATTACGCATCACTTTGTCACGTTGTTGCTGGGTCAGGTCTCCATGAAGCGAGTCAGCATTATAACCATCCTTAATAAGATGATCTGCCACGCGCTGAGTATCCACCTTTGTGCGGCAAAATATTACGCCAAAAATTTCAAGATTGTAATCTACAATGCGTTTAAGGGCCAGGTAACGGTCTTTGTCCTCCACGAGCATATACTGATGCTCAATATTCTGATTTCCCTGATTCTTTTCCCCTACCGTGAGTTCTACCGGCTTGTCCATATAGGTGTTCGCTATCCTCCGAACTTCCGCTGGCATAGTAGCAGAGAACAACCAAACATTTTTGTCGTCGGTGGTGTGTGAAAGAATGTGGTCAATATCTTCTTTGAAACCCATGTTGAGCATTTCATCAGCCTCGTCCAGGACTAGATATTTAATCACCGTCAGGTTCACTACCTTGCGTTCAAGTAAATCCATCAGGCGGCTCGGCGTGGCCACTATAATTTGAGCCCCCTTTTTAATTTTTCTGATCTGATCAGTAATACTCGCGCCGCCATAAACCGCGACAATATTGAGACGCTTAACCGACCGTGCGAAATTTTCAAAATCACTCGTAATCTGCATGCAAAGTTCACGGGTGGGCGCGAGCACCAAAGCACGGGTTGTATTATCTTTTTCGTCTATTAATTGAATCAGGGGTAGGCCGAAGGCGGCGGTTTTACCCGTCCCTGTCTGGGCAAGCGCCACGACATCCTGGTTGCCCTGAAGCAAAATCGGAATGGCCTTAAGTTGAACGGGGGTGGGGGTATCAAATCCCAGTCGAGTGACAGTCTCAACGATTTCCGGGGATAACCCCAGGGTTTCAAAAGATTCCATGTATGAATAAATAAAATAAG
>JBDSIM010000271.1:0-39781 GCA_039917935.1 Cyclobacteriaceae bacterium
GCAAACGGTTCAAAATATCCTCTTTCCTGAAGGTATTATATATGACAAAGAAAATGACACATATCGAACCTCTAACATCAATAAAGCGATAGAGTTAATCGCAGAGTTATCAGATACTTACCAGCAAAAAAAACAGCGACAAACCAAAATTCCTTCTGATTTGTCGCCTTCAGTAGTCTGTACGGGAATCGAACCCGTGTTACCAGAATGAAAATCTGAGGTCCTAACCCCTAGACGAACAGACCCTGTTGTTAAAAGAATTGCAAATATAGGCTGACGCCATGTAATTGCAAACCCGTCCATTAATTTTTTATAAAAACGCTTTTCGATTTCATTGGTTTTAGCCACCAGGTCTTTTATTTTTGCAGCCTTGTCTGTCGACCGACACACAATGAGAGACTTATAAAACAATATAGATCATGACGAAAGTAGGTATTAATGGATTTGGCCGCATCGGCCGTCTGGCCTTCAGAGCCGCCTTGACCCGCAAGGATATTGAAGTCGTTGGAATCAACGACCTCGTAGACGCCGATTACATGGCTTACATGTTAAAATACGATTCAACTCACGGCAGGTTTGATGGCACAGTAGAAGCCAAGGATGGGCACCTATTGGTTAATGGTAAAAAAATCCGGGTAACAGCCGAAAAAGATCCAGCGAATTTAAAATGGGCTGAAGTGGGTGCCGAGATAATAATCGAATCTACGGGCTTATTTCTTACGAAAGCAGACGCTCAAAAACATATTACTGCAGGCGCGAAAAAAGTGGTCATGTCCGCACCGGCAAAAGATGATACACCCACTTTCGTCATGGGTGTAAACCATAAAAAATTAACCGCGGAGCAAACAATCGTTTCCAATGCATCCTGTACCACCAATTGTCTGGCTCCTCTCGCGAAAGTACTGCACGATAAGTTCGGTATCGCTGAAGGCCTGATGAGTACGGTTCACGCCGTAACCGCTACCCAAAAAACCGTAGATAGTCCTTCCGGAAAAGACTGGCGCGGTGGACGCGGTGGTTTCCAGAATATTATCCCCTCCTCCACAGGGGCTGCAAAAGCGGTAGCCCTCGTAATTCCTGAACTGAAAGGAAAACTCACCGGAATGTCTTTTCGTGTACCAGTAGCAGATGTTTCTGTGGTGGACCTCACCGTAAAATTAGAAAAACCCGCCAGTTACGAGGATATCAAGAAGGCAATGAAAGACGCCTCCGAAGGTGAATTAAAAGGCATTTTAGGATATACCGAAGACGATGTGGTTTCTCAGGACTTCCTGGGTGATTCAAGAACCTGCATTTTCGATGCCAAAGCAGGGATCGCCCTCAACGATAAGTTCGTTAAAGTTGTCGCCTGGTACGACAATGAGTGGGGTTATTCCAACAAACTGATCGATCTGGTTCAGGTACTAGCCAAAGTATAGCACTTTTTCTGACTGAATATATTTTCTCAAAAGGCTGCTTTTACGCAGCCTTTTGCCGGTTTAGGCATAAAGATTTAAGGATATTGTCGGGTTCATAGGCAATTCTTTCAATTTTTCCGTTTATACGGTATCAGGGGGGTAAAAATGCAGGATTTTTACGAAGTTTTGGGTATCACGCGTACGGCTACGCAAACGCAAATTAAGGTTGCGTTTAAAAAAATGGCCATGCGTTACCATCCTGACCGCAATCCCGGAAATAAGGAGGCAGAGGAAACTTTTAAATTACTGAACGAAGCCTATCACACCCTTTCAGATTCCGTTAAAAGATCGCGATACGATTCGCGCTTTTATATTATCACGGAAGAATTAAATGATGCCTACTGGCAGGAAGTTAAATACAAACGCTATCAACAGTGGCGCAAATCTCAGGACAAACGCTATCGGCTGGATAAAAATTATTTCAAGATCCAGGGTCTGGCTTTTCTTGTTTTTCTCGTCATCGCAGGATTTTGCTTTGCCATCATCAATACCGCTCATTATTATGTTCGCCAGCAACAAATGGAGAAGTGGCGCGCTAACAGCAGGCAGCTAGATCAGGTCAATGGATTATTCGGGGAAGGAAAATTTCATGATGCTTTCAACATGATCAGCGTTATGGAAGAAAAAGAACCATTGGACTTCAGGTTTGGATTTACCCGTGACAGTCTCGTAGCGGCCTTACGCCAGCGCGCGGATCAGGAATTCCTTAGCAAAGATTTCACTTCGGCGGTTACCCATTACCTGGTGCTGAAAAATTATGAACATCCCGTGAGGTATGAAACCCTGGAAAATATGTCGATATGCCAGTACTATCTCGGCAATTATAAAGAATCGCTGGAGGCGTTGAAGCATCTTCACAACCAACAGCCGGGAGATCTTGGACTGGTTTATAAGATCGGGGCCATTAACCTTGAGAAGCTTGATAACCCCAGGGAAGCGCTGCAATATTTTACGATGGGAAAAAAATTGTTTAAAGACAATCTTAGTCGGGTATATGGAAACGCTTTCCAGATTGTAATGAATCCGCAAGATGCACCCGATATCTATTTCAGCATTTTTAAAGCACGTGCCTTAACCAATTTGAAATTAGGGCATTTTCAGGAGGCGGTAACCGATTGTAACTGGGCCGTATTTCTTCGGCCTGAGGATGGCGAAGGATATTACCTGCGGGCCCTCGGCAATATCAATTCTAAAACATTTCCAGCGGTTTGCGATGATCTTGCTAAGGCAAGACAATTAGGGTTGGAACAAGCCAGCGTATTGGGGAAACAATACTGCCGATTTCAGGGCAATCCGCAACAGCTTAGCAGTAATTAACATCTCCTTCTATTTCAGAATTCCTGAACTCGAATGCTTATCTTTGGAATTATCCCGTCGGGTAAATCACCGTTGCCTTCTGTATCCGAAAGTTTATGACAGATCTTACTGAATCACAAACGCAATCCATTAAAAAAAACTACCTGAATATCCTGGGATTATTCCTAAGCGAAGAAAGAATTGAGAGCCGATATTTAAGATGTCTTTTAAAATGGGGGCTCCAGCTTCGACTCAATCCCGAAGATCTGAAGGAAGCAAAAATTGATTTCTCCGATCTGAAGTTCTTGCACCCCGGACAAAAAGCAGAAAGAGTGGAAAGTATTTATCACCTCGTTTATATGATCTACTTCGACAGCGTTGTGGAAGACATCGAACTCGAGGTAGCATTTGTTTACGCTGAAAAGTTAGGCTTTCAAAAGTCATTGGTAAGTGAGTTGTTTAAATCCATCGCCACCGAGCAAGCTGATGAAATCAATCCCGGCAACGTGAGAGAACAAGTAATGGAATTTTTAAAAGTTTATGAAGAATAGGAACAACTGCCGGTTCAAGTTGATAGGGAAATTCAGACCTCCGGCCCTTTAATAACTTGCAGACTTTCAAAACGCGCCACCTAAAACTCTATTTTTAACAATCCTATACCTTGAAAATACGGATGTAGGATTTTTAGGAACTTTTCAAGAATTCGAAATCATTTCTGCCGCATCTTTGAAGTGTTACAAAGAGGAAGTATATGCAAAGAATTGAATATAGGAATATCGCACAAGCCAAACTGGCTGCCAGACTTAAACAGGTTCTTGTACTATTTTTAGCCGTTGTTTTCGGAATGCTGGTTTCAGTATCCGTTTATTTTTAATGGTGTATTAGAACCCCTTCGGGGATGTTGATTGATTGGTTTATAAAGTTTAGGGTTGATTAGTTTCAAAAGCCCCGCCACCAGCGGGGCTTTTTTTGTCTGCCTGTGCTCAAATCAGGGCCTTTAATCTGCATCCCCGGTAAGGCACTCATTGAGGCTTTACCTTATCTTTTCTAGCTTTACGCGATGAACTTTGATCCGGAGATCTTTCTTAACAAGCTTGCGCAAACATCTCCAACACCCTTTTTGATACCTGTAGAAAAGGCTGAGGGCATTTACCTTTATACCCCGGACGGCAAACGATACACCGATTTAATTTCCGGTATCGCCGTGAGTGTCATAGGGCACCGTCATCCCCAGGTAATAAAAGCCATAAAGGACCAGTTGGATAAACACCTTCACGTGATGGTTTTTGGAGAGTATATCCAATCCACCCCCAATTTGTTAGCTGATAAATTAACCCAACTATTGCCCCCCAATCTGAACTGCTGTTATTTTGTGAACTCCGGAACTGAAGCCAACGAGGGCGCCCTTAAACTGGCGAAGAGATATACTCGGAGAACCGAGATCATCTCTTTTAAGCAGTCCTATCATGGAAGTACCCACGGTTCTTTAAGTGTATCGGGGAATGAGTTGAAGAAAAATGCCTTCCGTCCGCTTCTGCCCGACGTGCGTTTCATTGAATTTGGCAATCCGGGAGATATTGATCAGATCACTGAACAAACTGCCTGCGTAATCATGGAAACTGTACAGGGCGATGCAGGGGTTCGGATTCCTACAAAAAATTATTTACAGGCAGTCCGGGCCCGATGTGATATTATGGGCACGATTCTTATTCTGGATGAAATTCAATGCGGGATGGGAAGAACGGGGAAACTTTTCGCATTTGAACATTTCGGGATTGTTCCGGATATTCTAACCGTCGCCAAAGGTTTTGGCGGAGGGTTACCGATCGGCGCTTTTATTTCCGATCAAAAAATTATGAAGACATTGACGCATGATCCCGTGTTGGGTCATATTACGACATTTGGAGGTAATCCGGTATGCTGTGCTTCTGCCCTGGCAACACTGACTGTGTTAATCGATGAAAAAATCATGGCCCAGGTAGAAGCGAAAGGTAAATTATTTGAAAAATATCTCCGGCACCCCGCGATAAAGGAACTACGGCGCATCGGACTGATGTTCGCTGTTGATTTTGAGTCAGCTAAAAAAGTTTCTGACATCGTTAATCATTGCAAAACAAATGGTGTGATCTGTTACTGGTTTTTATCCCATCCAAATAGTTTCAGAATTGCACCTCCTCTGACAATTACAGAAGAACAAATAAAAGAATCGTGCGAGGTGATTGTTAACGCTATTCAAAACAGTTAAATTTTTATACTATGGCAACCAGAACCTGGAACCGGCTAGATTACATTTATAAACTCCTGGTAATTGTAGGTTTATCGATTTTAGGGATAATTCTCTGCCGGGATATTGTGATACCCCTGGCTTTTGGAATTTTCTTTTCAATCATTCTTCTGCCGATGGTAAAAAGAATTGAACGCAGAACAGGCACAACCCTTGCCGTAACCATTGTTGTTGTGGGAGGGATGGTCGTATTCGGTTTACTGGGATGGCTACTCGTCAACCAGGTTGTTAATCTCGTCAATGACCTGCCCAACCTCCAGGCTCGTACCGATAAATTCTTAAACGACATCAAGGGATTAATGTGGACCGAACTTAACATAGGCCAGACAGAACGAAATAAAATGGTTCAGGACTTTCTGAAAAGTGTCAGTGTATTTCTTGGAGACTTTTTACTTAACATGTCCAATACGCTTGCCACTATTATTCAGATTCCCATCTATATGTTTTTGCTGCTGATCTATCGGGAAAAAATAAAAATGTTCTTTTTGAGCTTGGTGCCCAATGACAACCAGGAATTGTTGTGGAAAAAAGACATTGAAAATGTAACGCAGGGCTATATCACGGGACTCATGCTGGTCACTTTAATTGTTGCTATACTCAACACGGTCGGACTTTTATTTCTGGGCATAGAGCATGCGATTTTCTTTGGGATTTTGTCGGGGATCCTTACCATCATCCCCTACGTTGGTATTTTCATCGGTGCTCTCATGCCCACTTTAATGGCACTGATCACAAAAGACAGCGTCTGGTATGCGGTGGGTGTGGTGGGAGTTTTTACTTTCGTACAATTTCTGGAGGGTAATTTTATCACGCCCCGGATTACGGGTTCGAAAGTGAGTATCAATGCGCTTGCTGCCATCATTGCTTTGTTGCTGGGGGGTAAAATTTTGGGTATAGCAGGAATGATCCTTGCCGTGCCCGCGATCGGGATACTAAAAATTATGCTGGCATATTCTCCGCGTCTTAAACCCTTCGTGATTTTGCTGGGGGATGTCGATAAGGAAGAAGTCAGGAATGATCCCACCGAACACACCCCGGCGGTAGAGCGGTTAAAAGACGAGGTCGAGTTGAAAGAAGCTAAGACCGAGGTTTTGAAATAACAGCGAGCTAAATAGCGGGAGGCCTATTCGTCGTTGTACAAGCTTACTCATGGCACAAAGCTTAAAGCAAATCTTCAGCACTCAATAGTCGCCTTTGGTTGTTGGCTTTTGGGCCTTGGCTTTTGGTTAAAGGCAAAAGACAGAGGGAGATGATTTTCCAATGCCCAACACCCAATGGCTAATGGCAGCTGCTGCTTCCCTTACAGTTTTTCCACTACAATATTATGGTTGGTGTAAATACAGATATCGGCTGCGATGTGTAAACTTTCGCGCACCATTTCCTCTGCAGTTAAGTGCGGAGCATGCTTTTTCAACGCAAGGGCGGCTGATTGCGCAAACATTCCCCCAGACCCAATGGCGGCCACGTGATTGTCTGGTTCCAGTACGTCACCCGTTCCGGATAGCACCAAAAGCTCATCTTTGTTAACGGTTATGAGCATGGCTTCAAGCCTTCTTAAATACCGGTCCATACGCCAGTCCTTTGCCAGCTCAATTGCGGCACGCTTCATGTTTCCACTGTGGCTGCTAAGCTTTTCCTCAAAGCGCTCAATCAGTGTAAAGGCGTCAGCTGTTGACCCCGCGAACCCTGCAAGGATCTTGCCTTCATGTAATTTGCGGATTTTCTTGACATTGCTCTTGGCCACAAAATTACCCATGGTCGCTTGGCCGTCTCCACCTATGGCCACTTGTCCATTGTGCATCACTGCAATGATGGTGGTAGCATGTATCTTTTCCGTTTTCAATTTTCTGTTACATTTAAATCCTGGTCTACTTAGACCTCGTTAGGTAGGTAAGGCGTTGTGGGTGAAAGGAGTAATTAAATAGTTGGTAAATGATCAATAGTAATGGTCAATGACAGTTTTGCTTACAGCTTAAATAAGGAGTCTTACGGGATCTTCCAAAAGGCTTTTGAGGGTTTTAAGGAAGGCGGAGCCTACGGCGCCGTCTACTGCACGGTGATCGCAGGAGAGGGTTACCTTCATGACATTTCCGGGAACAAGCTGACCATTCCTGACGACGGCAGTTTCCTTAATGCCACCAACGGCAAGGATACACGCATCTGGCGTGTTAATGATAGCTGTAAACTCATCAATACCAAACATTCCCAGGTTAGAAATGGTAAAGGTACTTCCCTCCCAATCAGATGGCTGAAGTTTTTTATCGTGTGCTTTCTGAGCAAGGTCTTTTACTTCCATTGCTATGTGCGAAAGCGACTTGTTATCAGCAAACCGAACCACCGGTACCAACAGGCCTTCTTTTACCGCCACCGCCACACCGATGTGGATATGATGGTTCTTTCTGATTTTATCACCAAGCCATGAAACATTCACATCAGGATGCTGACGCAACGCCCCAGCTACTCCCTTAACAACAATATCATTAAAAGATATCTTCACCGGACTGACCTCATTGATACTCTTTCGCGCATCCATGGCCTTATCCATGTTAATTTCCATGGTAAGATAAAAATGAGGAGCGGAAAACTTACTCTCCGCCAGGCGTTTAGCAATTGTTTTTCGCATCTGCGAAACAGGAACTTCCTCAAAGCTCTCTTCTCCTACTACCTTTGGAAGGGTTACAGGAGCCGCCCCTTTGCCATCTTTTCCGGCTGCGGGCTGTGCCGAAGGCTTGAAGTTTTCCACATCCTTTTTCGTGATCCTGCCATAATCACCCGATCCCTGGATTTTACCCAAATCAAGACCTTTATCTTTCGCCAGTTTTTTGGCCAGGGGAGACGCTTTTATTCGTCCGTTGGATGAGTGTTCAGCGTTACTTTCCCCTGCATTTTCTTTTGGAGGGGCGGAAGGTTTTGGTTGCTCTTTGTTATTACCGGAAGCTTCTCCACCCTTTTGTGAACCGGAACCAGATTCGTGAGATTTTAACAAAGTTTTCCAGTCGGCATCCTTTTCACCGATGATCGCGAGAACACCATTTACGGCTACCGCTTTACCCGCTTCTGCGCCCAAATAAAGGAGGGTGCCTGTGTTATAAGATTCATACTCCATAGTGGCTTTGTCAGTCTCGACTTCTGCCAGCAATTCTCCCGACTTCACGCTATCGCCCACTTTTTTATGCCACGCCGCAATTACCCCCTCCGCCATTGTATCGCTCATTTTGGGCATGAGGACGATCTCGGCTTTTATGGATGATGTGTCAACAGCAGTAGCCGTTTCCTTCGCCTCCTGAGGTTGCGCCTGTTTGGGTTTCTCCTCACTGGATTCCGCTTTTGAGTCCTGGGGTTTGCCACCATTTTGTGCAGCGCCTCCAGCACCCGCTAATAGATTTTTATAATCTTCACCCTGATTTCCGACAATGGCCAGGATATCATTCACCTGAACAGCTTGTCCTTCCTGCGCCCCAAGATAAAGTACAGTACCGGTATTAAAAGATTCATAATCCATCGTGGCCTTATCCGTTTCAATCTCGGCCATGAGTTCTCCGGATTTCACGGAATCCCCTACTTTTTTATGCCATTTAGCGATCACTCCTTCAGTCATGGTATCGCTCATCTTGGGCATTCGTACGATTTCTGCCATTGGTAAATTAAAGTTTAATGAATGTTCCGGGTCAGTAAGTCAAGCGGATCCACGCCTGGAATAAGCCTTCAAAAATAGGGTATTCAGGGGGATTTTCAAGGACTTTTTAACATCCTTGAGTTTTAGAAATTAAAGGTACCGATTAGCACTTCAAATTCTGTGGTAGAGGGAGAAATGCCTTTAGTAAACCTCACTCCAATATCGAATTGAGGCAAAAACCGCAAAATATTGATATCCAGTTTTGCCTCCACTCCCACCGACCTGTATTCCTGACTTGATTCAAACAAACGACTTTGTCCGAATCCATAATCAAAAAATAAATTCGCGCGCAGCCGCTGAAAATTCAGAAGCGGTCCGATTGAAACGTCCGGATACCAGAGGGGCAAAGTATAGTTTGCCGATAGCGAGAAAAAGTTCTGGAATCTTGAAACCGATTGTCCACGAGGAACCGGCACCTGATTCCTGAAAACATAATTCTGAACATTCTGTTCAAACTTCGTATGCTGAAAGGCGCCATAAGCCCAAAAGGAATGGTGGCGAGTAAATCCTGGAAAGTACAGCCTACCCAAAGCAGAGGCCAGACGACCGTCAAAATCTCCTCCAAAAGGCGTTTCAAAAGAGTTTAGCTCAAGCGTCTGGCCCCATTTGCTATTGATGTCCCTCCTGCTTTGTTTCAACAATCGGAAAGCGGAAAGGCTAAAATTATTATAGAGCAACTTTCCGTTGTCAACATAATCCCTGTAAAAAATTGCCCGCTGATCACCGCGTGGGATGACTCGTCCTCCTTTATCGATATTATTTTCAAAATCAGAAACCTGCGTCAGCCCCACTGAATTACCGATCGTCAAACTTCCATGATATTTGGAGGATGTTGTTATCAGGGGTATACGCAACCCTGCCTGAACATTTTTTTCTTTCCATTTAAAAATGACGTCCCGTGTGACGGCTTTTATAGGATCCACAAGCGTATCATAAAACGTAGCTCCACCATCGACCACTGATCTGTTGGAAATGGATGCAGAAAAATCGATGATTGGATACCAACCCTGATAGCTGACTTGTCCACGCAAGGCAGATGTACGTTCGTTGATATCAAAAACATATCCTAAACTTATGGCCGTCGTGCTCAGGATATCCCGTGAGGTGATGCCGATACTTGCCTCTGTTAAATCACTTTCTACGGTAGCCCCCCAGTTGTAAGGATTAATGAGGCCGCTGATTTTTCTATACCGCCTGCCTTCCAGTTTATTGTCAGGAACATCTTTAAATATATCTGGCCGCCCTTCCTGTTCCACCAGGTGCTGGAAGTTTAAGCTCATCTTCCGCTCTGATGCAAACGGTTGCCAGCCAGCGGGGTTAAATGGAATACGTACAACATCAAGACCGTCTCTTGTCTGGTCATTATATACGAGTGTTGTTCCATCCTTTGACAAATCCGGATTATATGCGCCCAATCGACTACTGGTGATCTGGAAACGTTTTCCGGTGTTCAGGTCTACAGCATAAATATTATCAATGCCACTTTCAGGTGAATTAAATAACAGATAGTGATCATACAGTACAGGATATCCAACATTTTCCTGGGTAACCGGTAGAACATCCTTTGCATTCCCGGAGGCCACATCAATGATGGTAATTGTTTTTCCATCCGCAATAGTTTTGATCACCGCAATTTTTTTCCCATCCTCAGACCAACGGGGCATGGAATAAAAATCATCTGCTGGGTTCTGAATTTCCTTGATGACAGAACCGGCTTCCGCATCAAGAATAACAAGTTTTGTTTTATACTGAAGGTCAGTTTGTATGGCAGCAATTTTATCACCCTCAGGCGATATTGCAGCGCTTCCATAACGACCGTGCTTCGAACCGATGCGTTTTTTCTTGCCCGTAGACAGATTAAACGTTTTAATCAGGGAATAATTTCTGACACGCCACCTTGGATCAAAGCCATATTCATTCCACACAACTACATTTTTTTCAGCAGACAACATGCCTGAATCATTTATCAGCCCTGGAGTGAACACTTTTTCCTGGTCATCCTTCAGTAATACAAATTGTTCAATATCCCCTATTCCTTTCTTCATCACAAGGACACTGCCATCTGCGAGAATTTGCGGATAAAGGTAATCTGTATAAGCGTGATTGGGCCGACTATTAACTTTTACAAAAGGTGTTAATGATATCCCATCCAATTCTTTTCGCCACGCCGTGGTCATTTGATCTGCCATCTCATTATACAGATCCCTGACATACAAACCGGTTTCTTTTTTGATGGCATTGGAAAATGCAAAAGGGATAAAGGGTACATTCCATGATCGCGCTGTAATTTTACCCCAAACTTCGGGATCATTTGTCTTTTTACGCAAGTAGCTCACCATATAATAACCCAGCACATAATGATCAGGAATATTATGTTTATAGGATCTCAGCGATTGCTTGTGATAATTGAATTTTCTTCCCTCAAGCAAATTCGTTTTCATCAACAATCCAAAGTTTGGGATTTTACCTCGGCCGCTGGGGGTAAATGCAGTTTCGGTGACCACTGCATCGCCTTCCCAAAACCACGAAGGGGCTGCAACCTGTGCCATACCCGCAAGCGAAATAGATCCGAATAAATAATAAATCAAACGGTTAAATCCTCTGGTGGCATGTTGATATTGCACGATGTGCCTGTACTCATGCGCGGTAAGCAGATCCAACCAGTCATTTGTTCCAATAAAATTATAATCCTGGGTGGGCATTCCGTAAAACTCTGACCTTCTTGGGAGAATGGATACAAAGCCATTGGATACGGCGGACTGATTCTGCAGAATCACCGTAATCTTTCGCGGCACAGATCCCAATGATTTTGCTTCTGCTTCTCGGATATGTTCCAATGAGTTAGCCACCCTTTGTGCCTGCATCTCAAAGCCCGGAGAATAGAGTACCTTAAAGTGAGGGGTATTCACCTGACGCCATCGGATGGAAGGTGGATTATTATCTAAAACAATTTGAGATCGGGAAGAAAGTGAAATAAAAAACAGAAAGACCAAAAATAGCAAATTCCTCATGCCGGTAATTTTAGCAGCAAGACCGGCTTTAGTGCCGGCCTTATTCGACGGCTAAAATAGAGGAATTTTTTTGATGAAGCATAGGGTAAAGAATAGCTTCATACGGCCATTCAATACTCTTTCTATGATTACGGGTCTGTGAGGTCTGTTACTCTTCAATATAAACTTCCTTATCCTGGACAGCACTTACCTGAAAAAAGCCCAGCGCTCCGTTGGTTAAATTTGATCGTGGAGGAGACGGGATGGATCCAAACATTCCTCCTCCATCATTGTTGAGTATGGTTGACATGTCGCTGTAAAATATATATCCCTTTCTTGTGAGGCTATAAATTTCAAGACGCGCTTTATCATTCAGTGCATAGTAGATCGGTGAAGGTACACCGTCGATTTTTTCAGCCAGGAGTTCGTCGTCGCTGAAATAAATATCTGTTGGATTATACGTTTTTAAGGAATCATTTCTGTAGAATTTGAAAAGGTAGAAATTTTCCTGATCCTGGGGTTCCCGGGCAAACATCAGAATCTCGTAGAATTTATCAAAGTCTTTTGGCTCCCTGGCTTCATCCTCATTAATCCTAAATTTTAAAGAATCGATGGGTATGACCGCCCGCAACTGATCTGAGCCTTCATACATTTCACCATCAATCTGCACGTGAACGGTATAGGTCTTCCCGATTTCTCCGGCAAAGCTGGCTACCGGAACATAAACTCCACTAGAGTCTGCGTGATTTCGGGGATTGTGCACAAATGAAATAAATTGACCTGCGTTATCCGATATCTGAACTATGGCATCCTCAACACGGGGGCTTTTACCAGAGCCATAGAAATCGGTGGATCGGGAAACGATCACGCTCTGATAACCGGCTTTGTTGGTCAGTAGTCCTTCGATCACAATTTTGAAAGGCGTTTGTCTCAAATCCAGCTCAGTTGTTTCCTCGCAGGCAGCTACCAGAAGCATGGTAAAAAGTACTATACAATATTGTTTCATTTTAATCAAAATTTAAAGTTGTAGGTAACGGAGGGGAGAATGGGAAACAAATAAATGAGTCTCGCTTCCTTTTCCGAACCATCTCCAAGAATGTTTCCATCCTCATCCTGTTTTGTGCGGGTGTAAATAGTAAAAGGATTCTGGCGATTGTAGACATTATAGACGGAGAAGACCCACTGGCCTTTCCACTTTCGTGAAATATTCTTTCGCGGATTCAAGGTCGCGGAAAGATCCATTCTGTGAAAGGCAGGTAAACGGTAACCATTTCTTTCTGAGAGAACATCCGGTTTGTAGTTTCCATATTCATATTTTCCCGCAGGTAGTGTTAAAGGGCGGCCTGTGCTATAAGTGAAGGTTGCCCCGAAGGTCCACTTAACATTCAGGTCATAGGCTGTCTGAATATTGAACACGTTACGGCGATCGTGATTTGCTGAAAACTCTTTGCCCTGGTTCACGCCGTCAATTTTGCGCATTGTTTTCGACCAGGTATAACTCACCATGCCGGTTAACTTCCCTTCGTTTTTATTCAACATAAACTCCGCACCATAAGCCCATGCATCCCCCTGACGGTATTCCGTGGAAAGATCTTCGTTGAAAAATATCTGGGCATTGTCGGCAAAATCCGTTACGTTGGTAATATCCTTATAATACACTTCAGCAGAAAATTCATACTGATTATTTTTAAAGTTCCTGAAATAACCCGCGGCAACCTGATCCGCCACTTGCGGTTTCAGATAATAATTACTGGGATTCCAGGTGTTAAAAGGAACAGGGGTTGTTCCAGCGGAGATCAGATGTGTATTCTGCGCCATTCTATTATAGGATAATTTCAGCGATTGCCCCGCACCGAGAAGGTAGCGGAGAGCAAGACGTGGCTCCAGATTAATATAGGTCCTGATGCTTTCCCCTTTGTCAAAATAAACAGTGGCTGTTCGATTAATATCAATGTTATCCTGAGGATCCTCATACTGGTAGACATTTTCGGGGCCGATATTCTGAAATATGGAAAGTCTCACACCGTAATCAAACGTTAATTTGTTACTTAAACGCTGGAGGTTGCTGACATACAAAGCGTGGTCAAGGGCATACATATGCTGTAGTTCAACAGTCTGAAAAATAGAACCAGTGGTATTGGGTGAAATTTCTCCGGGAGAAAACCTTCTTCCCGTAAGGTGATAACCAAAGGCAATCTCATTGTTTGTATTCAATGAATAAGAAAGATCATTCTTGAAGCTAAACTCCTGCAAGTTTGAAAGCCAACGAAAACCCTGCACCGGATCGCGCAGTTCTAGTTTATAATCAAAATTACTAAGGATGATTGACGTGTTGGAGAACAGACGTTCATTGAACAAGTGATTCCAACGGAAAGTACCGGTCGTGTTACCCCACTCAAACCCAAAATTGTCATCGAAATTAAATACATCTCTTCCGGTATAAAACGCAGCAAAAAAACGATTTCGGTTATTCGATTTCCAGTTCATTTTCGCGTTTACATCATAAAAATGCACCAGGTTATTCTGATTGGCAGCTTTTAAAATTACATCAACATATGATCTGCGTGCGGAAACAATAAAAGAACTTTTATCTTTTACAATAGGGCCCTGGACGGCAATACGACTCGCCATGGTTCCCAGTCCGCCGGTGACTTCATTGTTTTTATTATTTCCATCCTTTGTTCTCACATCTAAAATGGAGGAAAGCCGGCCTCCAAACCTTGCGGGAATGCCGCCCTTGTATAGCTCTGAATCCTTGATGACATCCGCGTTAAACACCGAGAATAGTCCGAATAGATGCGATGGGTCGTAAACAGGTGCCTCATCAATTAAAATAAGATTCTGATCGGCACTTCCCCCGCGAACAAAGAAACTTGACGTACCCTCTCCCGCGGAAATGACACCTGGTAACATTTGAATGTTCTTAATGATATCGATCTCACCAAATAAAGCAGGCAACTTTCTTACCTGGTTCATGTTCAGTGTGTTTTTGCTCATTTGAACAGCCACCACGTTTTCATCAAGAGGTTTTTCCTGAATAATAATTTCCTGCATCAGCTGTGCATCGCTTGCCAGTTCCAAATTACGGCTGACGTCTATGTGCAGGTCAATGGTTACCACCTGTTGCTTATAGCCGATATAACTAAATTGAACTTCGTATGAGCCCTTGGGTACAGTCAGCGCATAAAAACCATAGTCATTTGTTATGGTACCGGCTTTTAACGAGGGAATGTAGATCGTGACCCCAATCAGCTCTTCTCCATTTTCAACATCTTTTACGTAACCATTCAGGGTGACTTTCTCCTGCGGCCATGCCTCGAAAGACCATAAAAGTAAAATCAAAGTGCTTAGATTTCTGTACATATTTTAGGATTATAGTAATGAGACAACCCTCTCCACCTATATCCTGAATAAATCTAAAAAATTTTTAAACAGACATCAGTGAGCACCATTCAGACGGATACTGCCGTAAATAGTTACCTTTGTTGATAATTAAAGAGAAATATTTCCGGAAAATGATTAAAAGGCTAAAGGAACTGTATAAGGAGTATAAACCTTACGTACGCGTAGACCTTATCATGTATGGCGTCCTGATATTGTTGATCATTTTGTATTTCCTGATCAGTACGATGTTGTAAGTATCACTACAACGTGTGCGGAACCAAACGCTACCTCTGAAATATAACTTTCAAAAAAGGTTACAACAAAATTTCCTTTACGTTATCCTTAATTTTAGCGGCAAGTTCATCAGTAGGCAGGTCATTTGAGTCCAATCCGAAAGGGTCTTCGATTTCCTCCGCTATCAATTCCACGCTCATTAATACAAACGTGATCAATAATACGATCGGTATGGTAAAATAACCTGAGTCGGCAACAAAGCCGAAGGGTAAGGTAACGATGTATATAAAAATAAATTTTTTGATATACATCATATAGGAATATGGAATTGGTGTATTGCGTATCCGTTCACAGGCACCCATGATATCAACGAGATCTTTTAACTCCTTATCAAGATTAATTAACTGATCACCGGTAAGCTGGCCATTTTTAACCAAGTTGTTAACCTTTTCATATAACAAGGATGATATCCTGAGAGGCTTGTGACTGTATTTCTTTAAATCTTCAAAAAAATCTTCAGAAATTGGTTCAAGCTCATGGAACTGAACACCTTTGCGGAGTGATTCCTTAATGGCATAAACCAAATTTGATATCATCTTTGAAAACCACTCACGGTCTTCATGATTTTCCTTGCTCGTATAGGCACTCAGTTTTATGGCGAGGTTTCTTGTGCTGTTTACCAGAGATCCCCACAACTTTCTGCCCTCCCACCAACGGTCATACGCAGTATTGGTTCGGAATACTAAAAACAAACCCAGCACGATACCGAGCAAAGAGTGCATGCCAATGGTGGGGTGAAAGTTAAAATTCTTTAGTCTCGACCAATCGAGAATGAGAAAGCATACAACGGAGGAATACACTCCCATGAACAACAGCGTAGGCGTTAGGGTCTTCATCACCGCACGGCTATACGAGTGAAAAATCAGGTGAAACCAGGTTTTGGGATTATATTTTACCATTTTAAGGGATTATCGGGATGCAAATAAATCAAAAAACCTTCCCCGGTACAAGACGCTAAAAAGAAAGGCTTATTTAATGCATTCTTTGTAGTATCATTATGATATTATTTCAATATCATAATGAATCGGACGGATTTCGAAAAAAACTTCTCCATTAACGGCCCGACTAAATGGTGGAAAAAGGCAACTCCGGCGAGAGCATACGGCAGTCTTATTGTGCGCTACCAATAAATACACTTCACAGCTAATCCATTGACATGGCGCAAAAGAAACCCTTTGTCCTACGACTTGATCCTGAACTGCTGAAGGCAGTTGAAAAGTGGGCCGCAGATGAATTCCGCAGCACGAACGGCCAGTTCGAATGGATTGTCAGTAAAGCGCTGAAAGAATCAGGTAGACTAAAGTCAAAGGGAAAAATTGAATAAATTAATGCACTCATTGGCAAATATCGAGTAAATTGTGCCCTATTACCCTGATATGAAAAATTTTTCTGTAATCCATATTCTCCTCTTCCTGCTTTTTATGCTGGTTTATCAATGTGCCAGTGCCCAGGATTATGTGTTAACGAATCGGGGAGATTCTTTGACCGGAGATGTTAAGCCACTTCTTTACGGACCCGATAAAAAAGTTCAGATAACCACCGTGGATAAAAAGAAAAACACCTTTACCCTTTTTGAAGTAAGGGCTTTTGCCGAGGACGGTGAAGTATTTCATCCCGTGAAAGGAGAATCAGGTTACGTTTTTATGAAAGTAGTAAAAGCCGGATATCTTTCGCTTTATTCTTTCCAACAGGAAAATCAGGCGCGTTTTGACGGGCAGTTTTTATTAAAACGTGACGGCAGCAGTATGGTAGTGCCCAACCTCGGATTTAAAAAGTATATTGGTAAATTCCTGGAAGACTGTGACGCGTTGTCAGAAAGAATCAAATCAGGGGAATTCGGAAAAAACGAAATTTCGGCTATCGTCGATAGTTATAATCAATGTATTGATGACCATACCGTCGATCATTCAAAAGTCATCGGTGATCAAAGGGCGCGAACTTCCAAAATCAACCTTTGGGATACGCTTGAAGAAAGTGTTAAATCAAAAGATTTCCCGGAAAGATCAAATGCATTGGAAATGATCGTTGAGATCAGGGCAAAAATCAGGCAACAGGAAAAAATTCCTAATTTTTTGATCGAGGGACTTAAAAACTCATTACGCGATTCCGGACTATCCGGGCAACTCGAAAGTGCCCTTTCCGAGATAGACCAGTAGGCCTTATTGTAACATAAAAAACTGTTCAAATATTTTCGGCTCAATATCCCAGCCGGTTATCATTAAAGCGTTTCGTCCCATGCAGAATGTGGGTCATAGAAAATGGTCCCATCTTTTAGCGTAAGGGGAGATGAAATATTATTTTCATAGATCGTACCAGTCCCAAGGCCCTGGGGAATCCGGAGATTGTAATCGGCGGCAAACTGACAAATGGCATTTAACCCGATGCTTGATTCCAGCGCTGAAGTTATCCACCAGCCAATTTTCAAAGACTCTGCAAGGGCAATCCACTCTTTGCATCCTTTCAATCCACCATGCAGGGATGGTTTCAAAACGATAAATTGTGGTTTTAGGAGTTTCAGTAAAGTCTCCTTTTGGCCATGGTTTTCTTTTCCTATTAATTCTTCATCAAAAGCCACGGGAATGGGTGACTTCCTGCAAAGTTCTTCCATTTCTATGAGCCCCGGTTTAATCGGCTGCTCGATTGAATGAATATTATATTTGGCCATTTCGTCAAGTTTAAAAAGTACCTCTTCCGTTTTCAGCGCTCCGTTGGCGTCCAGGCGAATGGTAATGTCCTCCCTGAAGTATCTTTTCCGAATGTAATTAAGGATATCACATTCCCGTTCGAAATCCAGGCTCCCGACTTTTATTTTAATGCAGGTAAAACCCTGGGCTATCTTTTTATTGATCTGGTCCATCATGAAATCCAGATCTCCCATCCAGATCAGGCCATTAATACTGATGGGAACTCCCTTTACAAAATCATTTTTATAAATAATACGCTTACCTCCATTCTGATAATCGCGCAAAGCTGTTTCCAAACCGAATACAATGGAAGGGTAACCATGACCAACGAAACGAAGAATTTCTTCATAGTCAATCACGTTGAGTGAGCCTGCATTGATTGTATCGATTATTCCGGAAAGCTTTTCTTCAAAGTCCGGACGGTCATCCATACTTAAACCCGGTAAGGGACCGCATTCACCAATACCGAAAGGTTCGATAGCTTCACGGTCATGGATTTTAATAAACCAGGAAGTCTTCTCTTTCATCAAACCTCTGGAAGTTCTGGCTTTGAAGCTGAAGCGAAAATTTTTCTTAAAATAGCTGGCGGACAACGGCATAAAAATCTTAAAATAAAACAAAGCACAGTGGCAATAAACAGAAAGTCATTAATTTACATTTTTTTAAACCCAATCATTTTGAATACGAAGGATTATACGTACGTGCTTCCGGAGGAAAAGATAGCATTTTATCCCCTGCCACGCCGTGATACGTCCAAATTATTGATCTACGAAAACAAGCAAGTTAGGCACTCCTCGTTTATTTCATTGCCCGAATTTCTGCCCGTAAATACCTTTCTGTTTTTTAACAATACCAAAGTCATCCCGGCGAGATTACATTTTAGAAAACAAACCGGGGCGGAAATTGAAATATTTTTATTACACCCGGTAAAACCTTCCGCATTGTTGTCATCCACCATGCAGGCTGTAGGAAGCTGCACCTGGCAATGTACCATTGGTAATGTAAAACGCTGGCCAGCGGGCCTGACATTGAAAACCCAAATCGAAGGCTCGGAACTGGAAGCTGAATTGACTGACCGCGAGGAATCTCATGTTGCCTTTCGCTGGAGTGGCAGGGAAACATTTGCACAAATTCTTCAGTCTTCGGGTGAAACCCCGCTCCCGCCCTATTTAAAGCGGAAAGCTGACGCTGATGACCAGGAAAGATATCAGACCATCTATTCTCACTCAGATGGCGCGGTGGCTGCACCAACTGCCGGGCTACACTTTACCGAGGAAGTCTTTTCAGCTCTAAAAACAAAAAATATCCAACATGATTTTCTTACCCTTCATGTCAGCGCCGGCACATTCCAACCGATAAAAACCGACAATGCGGATGACCATATCATGCACGAAGAACAGATTATCCTCACCCGGACAAATGTTCAAAATATGCTGAAGCCCGATATATTTATTACTGCGGTAGGCACTACCTCCATGCGTACGCTGGAAAGCATCTACTGGTTTGGGGTAAACTTATTGGAAAATCCGGAATGCGAATTTAAGGTCAGTCAATACGATGCTTACCATATTCAGAGACCGCCATCGCGGGAGAAAGCCCTGGGAGCGGTATTGCAATATATGGATCGGAAGAAATCGGATCAACTTACAGGCGAGACTTCCATATTTATCAAACCGGGATATTCATTTAAAATATGCCAGGCACTGATCACAAATTTTCATCAGCCAGCGTCAACCCTTATTTTGCTAGTGGCGGCTTTTGTGGGCGAAGATTGGAGAAAGATCTATAAAGAAGCCTTGCAGAATGACTACCGTTTTTTGAGTTATGGGGATAGTTCTTTGTTGATTCCGTAACTCTCCGCTGTACCGGGGGTGGTTAAAATTTCCGGATGCGATCTTATTCCGGCAGCGGGCGGGAACAACAATATGGCTATACGCAAGTCCGGAAGTGAGGGAGATTACACGGTGGGTGGTAACGAGTTTTTGACGACCAGCTTGCCGGAACTCATCAGGGCGTCCTTGATGGAGTATCCATCCTTAGCTTCATCGCTTTTCTCGCCATCACCATTGCTTGTTTGGGATTGTTGGGCATGGCAACCTATACCGCTGAAAGGCGGAAAAAAGAAGTCGGTATCCGGAAAGTTCTGGGGCAGCAAACGCAAACATAGCCCTACTGTTGTCGAAAGAATTTTTCAACATGCTGCTGGTCTCTATTTGCATTGCCGGACCTTTAAGCTACCTCATCAATAATTTCTGGTTGCCGATGTTGCCCAACCGGGTAGATTTTGGTTTCGGTACAACATCCTTTGGCGTTGATAAGCGGTAAGGCAATCCGAGATCTTTTCATTATTTTTCTGGTACACTAAAGAAATTATAATGAATTCCCCCATGAACAATTCAGGAATATCCCGACGGACTGCCATTCAATCTGTCTTAAGCGTTGCTGGTGCAGGAATGATCCTACCCCAACCCGTGGAGGCCTCCAGCCTTGACAAGATGCAGGATAAGGCGAAAGTAAAAATCACCAAACTGGAAACATTTCTGGTGAAACCACGCTGGATTTTTCTGAAGATACATACCGACGCCGGCGTAATCGGGTTGGGAGAACCGCTTCTCGAGGGCAGAGCCCTTACCATCCAAACCGCTATCAAGGAGGTTGAATCTTACCTGATCGGAAAGGATCCCCGGCAGGTCATGCATCACTGGCAGGCAATTTACCGCCATGCTTTCTATCGCGGCGGCCCTATTTTGACGAGTGCCCTAAGCGGTATTGATCAGGCTTTATGGGATATAAAAGGAAAACTACTTAATGTACCGGTATACGAACTTCTCGGTGGGCCTACACGCGACAGAGTTCGTATTTACGGACGAGCCAGCAACGCCGCGGACATGAAAAAGAGGGTGAGTGAAGGTTATACCGTAATCAAGACCAGTGTTGCCCACCAGAACCCGGCAAACATTGTCGAAAATCCTAAATTTATAAAATATGCCATCGACAATTTTGCCTCGCTAAGAGAAGCTGGTGGCGACACCATGGATATTGGAATTGATTTTCACGGAAACATATCTCCGCAGACCGCGAAAATCCTGATCAGACAGCTGGAACCTTTCCAACCCATGTTCATTGAAGAACCCTGTCAATGTCAGAATGTGGAAGTAATGGCCGACATCGCCAGAGGCACTCACTTGCCCATCGCCACGGGAGAAAGAATATTTACCAAGTGGGGATTCCGGGAAATCCTTGAAAAAGGAGCTGCCTCTATTTTACAGCCCGACCTGTGCCACGCCGGTGGCATTAGTGAAGTTCGCCTGATTGCAGGGATGGCTGAAGCCTACTATGTTCCGATAGCGCCGCACAATCCAATGGGCCCGATTTCACTGGCCTCAGGCTTGCATCTGGCAGCGAGCATTCCAAATTTCCTGGTGCAGGAACAGGTTTCCCTCGGAGAAGGCTATCTGAAAAAACCATTTAAACTGGAGAAGGATGGAACAGTGTTAATCCCAACGGGTCCAGGCCTGGGCATCGAACTCGATGAAAACCTGCTCGCCGATAAACTTGGCCACGATTGGAAAAATCCGGAATCGTATAACGCACTTGACGGGTCAGTGGTAGATTGGTAGACTAACTTTTGAAGCTGAAAGGCAGTAAATTGATCTTTCTATGGCCGCAACCAAAAAAGAAAAGACCATCGAGTAAAATACGAATTTCTTCAGTCCATTAAAAGCTTTTTTTGCCTTTGTTCTCAGGGAATAACGGGAATTGTGATGGGTAACATTCGCGTAGCCCATCGCCTTCAAAAATTTCCATCAAGACCATGCATTTTCAGCCGGTAAAATAGGAACGTAATGTATATTTGGACTACCGGCAAAGAAACCTGAAATACACTTCCTTAGGGTATACCAATGCCAATGAAAATGGCCCTGACCTTGAGCTAAAGCGGCAAATCATGGTTTAAAATAACACATTTTAGAGGTTTCTCAAAAATAACCCTGAACCATACGCCCTTCATATTTCCCCGAAATCAAGCGAAAAGGCTTCCATTCTGTAAAGTTTTTTACCGGTAATACACCCATTTAATGCCGCTAAGGCTGGCATTATAGCGGCTTTATAGGAATTTAAAGGACTTATATCGATTTTTATATGAATTAGGCGAAATCTATGAAGGATAGACTGTTAAGATTTCTGGACATCGAACCAGACGAAAGTGGCCGTGTGTCCCTTTTGTTCGTCATGGGCTTTTTTATGGGAATGTTCATCGCTACCATAAGCGTCGCCTCTCAGTCTTTGTTTCTGGAACATTTTAGCGAAACCGAAGACCTTCCCATCGCCTTTGTGATCTCGGGAGTTTTTGGATTGCTGGCTACTCTGATCTACAATTTTCTTCAAAACCGGATCCCGTTTCCGCTGCTGGCAACAGTCAGTTTGGTCACCGTGGGTATGATTACGACTTTTATTGAATTCGGTGACGGGCTTTTCGCTGATCCCAACGACATGTATAGGTTTGGTTTCACCCAAATTTTACCCTTTTCCTTTATTGTTTACCTTGTTTTCTGGGGTTCCTTTAGCCGCTTGTTCAACCTGAGGCAATCAAAAAGGCTTGTTGGTACGGTGGATATTGGCGCCATGATCGCCACTTTCATCGCCTTCTTTTCCATCCCTTTACTGTTAAAAGTAGAAGGCTTGACGACTCAATCGCTGTACACAATAGCGCTTATGAGTATCATTATATTTTTAGCCATTTTTATCTATCTCTCCTTTCGGTATCTCAATAAAGCCCGGTCATTTGCTCAGGAAAAACAGATGTACAAAAAGCTGGATATTAAAGACTTTATAAAAAACCGCTACATTTTATTCATGTCCCTCTTCATCATCTTCTCCATGATGGCGATTACTTTCGTAGACTATTCATTTTTTAACGTTGTCACACTGAAAATGGACGCGGCCACCCTGGCAACCTTCATCAGTTACTTTGAGGCGATCATAGTGGTTTTTTGTTTCCTCTTTCAGGTATTGGCTACCGACCGTATCCAGTCAGAATATGGTATGCGTGTTTCCTTACTCGTAAGTCCTCTATTAATTGGTTTTTTCACCGTGGCAGCCCTGGTGCTGGGTTTGATCTTCGGCTTCTCCCCGGCGGATAACTTTTTTGTGATTTTCTTTATGATGATTGCAGCAAGCAAATTGTTCATCAGGTCTCTGAAGGAGGCTCTCGATAATCCAACGTTTAAGCTATACCTCCTTCCCATTCAAAGTAAGATCCGCATCGATGTTCAAACCAAAATTGAAGGCATTGTCACCGCCACTGCCAGTGTGATCGCTGGCGCCTGCATTATCCTCATTACCCAAACGGGATTTAACCTGATTTACATCACGATATTCACCCTACCCATCATTGCCTTGTGGTTTTTTGTGACAAATAGAATGCATAAAAGCTACAAAGACACCCTGCAGGATACGCTAAGCAAGAATAAAGAGTCGGCTGAAATCACCTTGACAAAACAATACACCATCAATGAAGTACTGGAGAAACAAGTAAGCAGTACCATTGAAGAAAAAGTAATCTATGGCCTCAAGCTGATGGAAAAGCTGGAGCCGACGCTGTTTGAAAACACAGTGATCCGTTTAACCAAAAGTGAAAACCGCAAAATCAAAATTTTTGCTGAACAAAAAATACAAAGCCTTGGAGTAGACAAAGATACCTTTCAATCTGAGATACGCAGCCTGGCACAACAAGCAGCCTCCCAAACGGAGGACAGTGATCTGCTTTCAATTTCTCCTGATAAGCTGATGAAGCTCAGCAAATCACCAAAGCAAAATGACCGTCTGCTGGCCGCAAAACTTTTGCGAAAACTTATCAGCCAAAAGACCATATTTATTTTGCTTGAACTTTTACGGGACATGGATCCCAAAGTACGTTTTGAAGCATTACTGACGGCCAGGAAAACACGACAGGTAGAAACCTGGCCTGTTTTGATTGAGATGCTCAGCTCCCCAATGTTTGGACATCATTCCGCCGCCGCCCTGAAAGAAGCCGGTGAGAAAGTCCTGCAAACACTGGAAGCCGCCTTTCATAAATCCGGACAAACAGATCTTGTTATGTTGCGGATCGTACAGATCATGGGAAGGATAGGCGGGCCTCGCGCCCTTCAGCTATTGTGGAAAAAAGCGGATTATCCCGATAAAAGAATTGTTAAGCAGATTCTGTATTCGCTGCGTTATGTCAACTATAGGGCCCAGGGCAGGGAGGTGCGCGAAGTGCTCAATCTTCTCGAAACGGAGATCAGCAAAACCATCTGGAATCTTGCTGCCCTCGAAGAGCTGCCGATAGAAGATCACTATAAATTCTTGAGGGAGGCTTTACGCGAAGAAGTCATTCAGAACTATGACCAGATTACCATGCTGTTGTCTATTCTTTATGATCCACAATCGGTAGAGCTAGTACGGGAAAATATTGAATCCGGTGATCCGGATAATATCGCTTTCGCAATGGAGTTGCTGGACCTGTTCGTTGATGCGGAACTCAAGCCAAAACTCTTCCCCTTGTTAGATGATAGCCCGACACAACACAAGCTGAGTTTGCTTCAGCTATACTATCCCCGCGAAAGCTATACACCCATCCAGGTTGTGAATTACATTTTGAACCGTGATTATAATTTGAATAACCGGTGGACAAAAGTTTGCGCCGTTCACGCATGCGCTTATATGCCGGGGTTCCGGGTAAGTCGCGGCCTGATCGCGCAGGTGTTTAACAGCGACAGGCTGTTACAGGAAACGGCCGCATGGGTCATTTTCAATAAAGATAAAAAAGCCTTCGCCGATATCCGGGAGAGACTCCCCCTGAGAGACAAAAAATTTCTGGATTCATCCATTGAAAACAATCGGCTGCTCGATGGCCTGGAAGATGGGTTTTTTCTTGAAATCGAAATGGTCATGTTTATCAAACAACTGCCTGTTTTTCAAAAAATACACGGTTCATTAATTTGCGACCTGGCCGATAAAATAATTCCCGTTGAACTTTTACCGGGAGAAAAAATAAACTTTAATCCCCACGATGAGAATAGCCCTATCCTCATCGTGGCTCATGGGGAAGTAAGGTTAATGGATGGCGACAAAGTGATGAGGAGTTTAAAAAAAGAAAGTGTCTACGGTGATTTGTTTCAGGAGGGTCCTGTACTTTCCGCCAATCATGTTGTCGCATCCGTCCGAACGATCTTATTCAAGATTAATCTTCTTGACTTTTATTTTGTGATGGCCAATCACCACGAGCTGGTGCAAGGATTGATCAAAAACATGACTGAAACAAAACCGATTTTAACATTAACTGATAACTGATTATGATATTTGACATCGATGTATTGATCGTGTTTGCTGATGGTGACAACCAGTCAAATAAAAACGAGCTAGGCTGGGTATCGCAGTTCAAAAAATTCCTGGAGCTTATGTTAAATCAGGTGCTGGGTGAGAAATCAAAGATCATGTTAAAAGCGGAGTATGATAACATGACCTCACCCCAACTCAATAATGTGGGCATTCTTGTAACGATCCTCTCAAAAGATTTCATGCAATCCGGTCGGTGCCTTGATCACATGGAATCATTTTTTAAGGCAGTGGAGGACACTCCAAAAAACCGGAACAGAGTATTCAAGGTTTTTAAATCGCCGTTAACCTCACAGGACCAACCTCCAAGACTCCGGGAGCTTATCGGTTATGATATGTATCAGCTCGATCCGGATTCGGGAGAGATCAGAGAATACACCGACTACTTCAGCACGGAAGCTGAACGCCAGTATTGGATGAAAATGGTCGACCTGGCCTACGATATTTATGACAGCCTGATCTTCCTGAAGGACGACTCGGCGAAAACCGAAGTGAAAAACATTTTCAAGCGCAAAACCATTTATCTGGCGGAAACCGGCCATGATCTTTCCGTTCAGCGAAATATCATCAAGCGGGAATTACAACGCCATGGCTACATCGTTCTTCCAAACCAAACATTACCCGGAACGCTGAGGGAGCTTGAGCTAATTGTACGAAAGGATATTGCGGAAAGCAACCTTTCCATTCATCTTATTGGTAGCGCGTATGGAGAAATTCCGTCGGGATCCGACCGGTCTGTGGTGGATCTTCAGAATAAACTTGCCGCAGAAAAAAGTGTCAGGGCAAAAGAAAATAATGAAGAATTCATACGGCTGATCTGGATCTCACCCATTCTGAACAACGCGAGTGAAAGGCAAAAAAGCTTTATTGAAAACATCAAACGAGATGTGGAAGCCCAGGAAGGGGCCGAAATTCTGCAGACTCCGCTCGAAGATTTTAAAAATATTATGCGCGAGGAATTAATCGAATCCGAAGAAAGAAAAGGGGTCGAAGTTTTAAGTGGGCGATCTGTCTATCTCATGCACGACCGGATTGATATACATGACGTGAAACCGATAAAGGAAGTTCTGGAAAAGTCCGGGTTCCGGGTGTTGGTTCCTGAATTTGAAGGCGAGTTACTGGAATTGCGCAAAAAACACATTGAAAACCTCAGAACCTTTGATGCTGCAATCATTTATAAAGGAAAAGTAAATGAACAATGGGTGAGAATGAAGGCGCTGGATTTAATGAAGGCTCCGGGATTTGGCCGTAAAAAGCCAATTATGGGAAAGGCTATCCTGACCTCTCCAGGCTCTACCATGAATGTGGAGAGTTTTAAAAGCCAAAACCTTCGTGTCATTGAAAGTGACCCCGCGCTGACCAACGAATCATTGAGAACTTTCTTACAGGAATTTAATTCCTAAGCTATGAGCAAAACAATAGAGCAACCTGTACTAACATCCAACCCATTCCCAGGGCTGCGACCCTTTAACATTGAGGAAAGCCATCTTTTCTTCGGTCGTGAAGGACAGAGTGATGAAGTGTTGCTCAAGCTTTCGAAAAGCAGATTTGTCGGCGTGATTGGTCCTTCCGGAAGTGGTAAATCTTCTTTCATCTATTGCGGAGTAATGCCTATTCTTTACGGGGGTTTCCTGACGGATGCGAGTCCAAACTGGGAAGTAGTGGTCACCCGGCCCGGCGCAGGTCCCATTGATAACCTGGCAGAATCATTATTAAAAAATAATACCGACTACCAGGGGGCAGACGTTGACGAAAAGAAAATAAAACGTACTATTTTCAGCACACTTCTCAAAAGCAGTTCTTTGGGTCTGGTCGAAGCTATTGAACAGACGCGGAAGAAACAGGATGTGAATTACCTGATTCTTGTTGACCAGTTCGAAGAACTTTTCCGGTTTAAGGAAAGCCATGACGCGAATTCTGTTAACGAGACACTGGCCTTTGTTAACCTTTTAATTGAAGCAGTCAACTATCCGGATGCTCCGATTTATATCGCTCTCACCATGCGTTCGGATTTTATCGGTGATTGCGCTCAGTTTCCCGAACTTACCCGCAAGATCAACGATAGCCATTATCTGATACCTCAGCTTACGCGTGATCAGAAAAGGAAAGCCATTGAAGGCCCTGTAGCAGTGGGAGGCGCTAATATTTCTCCGAGGCTTACGCAACAACTATTAAATGATCTCGGCGATAACCCGGATCAGCTTCCGATCCTTCAGCACGCCTTGATGCGCACATGGTCGTACTGGACACAATACAAAGATTTCGAAGGTGAGCCTGTTGACCTAAAGCACTACGAAGCTATCGGAACCATGGCCGAAGCGTTGTCGCAACATGCCAACGAGGCCTTTGATGAACTGACGGAAGAACAAAAAAGAATATGCGAGGTGATGTTCAAAGCCATCACTGAAAAACGTGGTGAGAACTTTGGCATTCGCAGGCCCACCAGGTTGAATGAGATCGCAGCTATCGCCGATGTATCGGAAGAAGATGTAGGTGATGTTGTAGAAAAATTCAGGGAGCCCGGGCGTTCATTGTTAACCCCCGCTCACGGAATTCCGCTGATCAATAAATCAATGGTGGACCTTTCGCATGAAAGTCTCATGCGGATCTGGGTGCGATTGAAAAACTGGGTGGATGATGAAGCCGATGCTGTTCAGATGTACACAAGGCTTGCAGAAGCTGCCTCGATGTATCAGGTAGGAAAAGCCGGATTATGGCGACCACCGGATCTTCAACTGGCTCTGAACTGGCAGGCAAAACACAAACCTACCTTGGTGTGGGGACAACGTTACAACCCTGCCTTTGAGCGAACCATGATCTTTTTGGAATATTCTAAAAAAGAATGGGAAACGGAGCAAAGGATTAAGGAACTCGAGCAGAAAAGAAAATTAAAACGGGCAAGGATTACAGCATTGATCCTGGCGTCTGCCACCATCGTGTCTTTAATATTTCTGGTTTTTGCTATTATTCAAAAATCGGAAGCGGATAATCAAAGAATCATCGCGGTTGATCTGAAAAATGACGCCCTTGCTTCACAAAAGGAGGCGGAAGCAGAAAGAGCAAAGGCAGAAGAAGCCAGGGATGAAGCTGAAACAGAAAGAACCAAAGCTGAGGTGGCGCGGGATGAAGCTATAAAAGCGCAGGAGGCGGAAGCCAGGGAAAAACTGAAAGCAGAACAGGCACGCCTCACCGCGGAAGAAAGAAGGGTTCAGGCTGAAGAGGCGAGAAAAGACGCTGATGCGCAAAGGAAAATAGCCAATTCGAACGAAAAATTGGCCGTGCAAAGAGAAGAGGAAGCTAAACTGGCTACGATAGAGTCTCAAAGGCAACGATACATTGCTATCGCGAAAGCTATGGCGATCAAATCAAAAGAATTAGACAGTGATCTTTCAGAGCAATCTTTACTGGCACAACAAGCGTTCAACTTCAACACCAGGCATAAAGGATACTCTTATGATAATGATGTTTATAACGGTCTCTTTTATGCTTTAAGGACTCAAAATCATCCGCTAACAAAGAGTCTTGAAGGCCACTTAAAAGGGGGAGCACGCGCCTTGGAAACCATGAAGAATCACAACTTTATTTATTCCGGTGGAAGTGATGGTAAATTAATTCAGTGGAAATTCAGCGGCCAGGGTTGGGAGGCACAGGAAATTGTACCGGACCGGATCCATGATAAAGACCTCGCGAATGATTATTCTGTTTACAGCATTGATATCAGTCCAGACGAGAAATTCCTGGCAGCAGGGGGATTGTACCCTATGAACCGAGACCAAAATTATGTTGAACTGTATAATCTGGCTGATTTAAAGGCAGCCCCTAAAAAGATCTATGGTTACAAATCGGACGTTGGAGATATACACTTCACCCCGGATGGTCAGGGATTTTACGCGCGCGACAATTCAGGGCAGAGTATCCGGTATTCCGATTTAACAACCGCCAAAGAAGTGATCGCTCTAAAAGAAAAAATCAGTGGTTTGGAATTAAGTGCAGACGGTACGAAACTGGCAGGGGCCGGCATGAATGGGAGTTTGTTTGTGTGGGATGTTAAACGCAATTACGCCGAGACCATAATCAAAATACCCAATGCATCTTTATCTTCTGTTTGTTTTGCCCCGGATTCAAAAGTCATTGTTGTGGGAACTACTTCAGGTCAGGTATATATTATTGAAAATGGGAAAATAAGTAATCCATTGTCTGGCCATACAGCAGGAATCACAAACATCCGTTTTAATTATGCAGGTACCTTTATGGCAACAGCGAGTAAAGACTGGTCGGTGCGTTTATGGAACTACAGGAATTTACGCATGCAACCTATTGTTTTGAGTGATCACGACTGGGTATGGAACCTCGCTTTCACACCGGATGATGAACAATTGATCGCCGGTATCCAAAGTGTTAAGGAAACCAAAGTAGGACAGGTAGACCAGACGATACATGCCTGGCCGACCAAAATAGAGACCATGTCAGGAATCTTATGTGAATTTCTAGAACGGAACATGGATAAGGATGAATGGGATACTTATGTCGGGGACGATTTGACGTATGAATTAACGTGCCCTGAACTTCCGGCGAATAATAAGTAAAGTATTTTACCAGCACTGTCCTCTCAACGGGAACGTGCCTATACCTTTGTTGACTGTTATAATATGAGGAAAACGCTACTGCTATTGGCTGTGGTCTTGTCCGTAACGCGCTACGTTGCTTATGGACAATCCACCTGCGCCCAAACATTACGTCTGGCCCAATCGATCTACGAGCAGGGCAGGCTGCATGAGTTACCTAACTTGCTGGCAGGTTGTTTAAACAACGTGAACGAAGGCTTTAATGACGCTGAGAAAGTCAATGCTTACAAACTTCTCACCTTAACCTATATCTACCTTGAGGAGCCGGCCAAAGCCGATGAAATGATGCTCGCTCTTTTGCGCACGGACACTGAATTCAAAGTGAACGATGCAGTAGACCCGGCGGAATTCGTTGCTTTGTACAAAACTTTTCGTACCGATCCTATTTACAGGATAGGAGGAAAATTAGGTGGCGTGGCTTCTCAACCTTCGGTAGTCAGCGCTGACTATGCAGATGATGGAACCAGTGCGTACAGTTATAATGTTGGTTTTAGTGGCACCATCTCTTCGGAAATTCCAATGGCAGGAAAATTGGGGAAATTCACCCTTAATCCTGAGGTGTCATTCCAATTGTTGTCATTCAATAAACTAACCGAAAAAGCGGATACGGCAAGAAATACCCCGGCTACTGAAACCCAGGCATGGTTATCCCTTCCGATCTCGGTTCAATATAAGCTCTACGAAAACCGGCTTTCGAACTATTTTATATCGGCAGGGCTATCCGCAGACTACCTTTTATCCTCATCCTCTAAGATCATTTCTAACAGAAAGGGAAGTGCACCGGTCCAGGAAAACAAGATTGATTTTAAACGGAATAGTTTCAACAGTGGCTTATTGCTTTCGGCTGGATTCAAAAGGAAAATTGGAAAAGGCTTTCTGATAGCAGAGGTGCGTTATAAAATGGGCTTACTACCCATGTCATCCAAAGCAGACACCTATGCCAATTCAACCCTTGTATTCGACTACAAATTTGTTGATGGAATTTTTAAACTGAATACCCTGTCTCTTTCAGTTGGTTATGTGATCAACCGGTACAATCCGAAAAAACTTATTTCTAAATAGGCTATGAGAAACAGAAAATACTTTACCGCTATTTTTCTCATCGTAATGACTGGTTGCACCAGATTTGAGAATGCCGAGCTAACTGAGCGAAATAACTTTGTCCATTTTTACAGTAGCGGAACCAGTTTTACCGGGTCGTGCGCCGAAGTCGATACGGATGGCGGATTTATTCTGACCGGTGAGATAAGGTATAACAATGGTGTAACGGATGCCCTTATCATTAAAACAGATCCGAGAGGTCAAAAGGTATGGGAAAAAGTTATTCCCAACGGATTGATAAACGCTGTAAGGCCCACTGCAAATGGTTACATACTTCTGGGGGACGGTATAAAATTAAACGCAAGTTCACCTCAGGTGAGTGAGCTGGTAAATTCCCACGCACAGCTTTTGATCATGGATAAGCAGGGTACCATACTCGCGGAGCACATCAAGACGGATTCGATACCCCCTGCCAATAATTCCACAGCTTTTCGTAAGATTGATTATCACGGGAATGCGCTGACCTTTGACCCCGCCGGTAATATTATTATTCTGGGAACCTTCCGGGTACCAGGTGAAAATGAATCCAGCTTTATTTCGGCCTTTGATCCTTCCAACCTTCAGGATTCTCTTTGGTACCGGTCTTATGTGTTGCTTGACAATCGCGATTATGTAAACTGCAACGCTATACACTTAACCTCCTCATCAGACTTTCTTTGGGCCAGCAAAACCTTTACTCAACAGCAGAACGTTTCGCGCGAATACCTCAGTGTTTTAACTGCTGTCGGGAATTCAACCATTAAAAACAATGGTTTATACGGGGAACGGGATGAAGGCAATCATTCTGTTGCCGATATCCAAAAATCAGGTAGTGGAGTAGGATATGGTGTGATCGGCACCTATTCTAATACGAATGGCGCAAATGCAAATATTTATTTTATCAGAGTTGACCAGCACGGAAGTATTATTCCTGAAAGTACCCGATACATCGATGGTGAAAATCTGATACTGAACAATGCCCTGCTGGAAACGGTCGAAAGGGCAACCTCCAGCAGCCAGGATGAAGGGGCCGCCATTATCGGTACGATCGACGGATATGTCCTGGCGGCAACAATAACCAGTACCCCAACCGTTGGTAACGGAGGAAAAGACATTCTGCTCATTAAAACAGATGCTTTCGGAAACCTGCTCTGGAGTAAACTGATTGGTGGAACAGGTGATGAAACCGTAACCTCCCTTCGCGAAACACCGGACAAGGGATTGCTGATATCTGGGACTAATACAATCAACGGGTTGTCATCCATCATGCTGATGAAGACTGACGAAATGGGTGATGTTAAAAATTAAGAGGTGAAAAAATCAATATTACAATTTGTTGATATGAAGCAGTTTTTACTATTAATATTTATCGCTTTACCAACATTTCTACTGGCACAGCCGACGCTCACATTTAACCCCGCTAATGGTGCCTCGGGCGTTTCGGTAACGGGTAATCTTACCATTACGGCCAATGAAGCAATGGAACACATTGGTGGTTCAGATATAGATGATACAAGTGTTGATGGCTTAATATCCCTGATGGATGCTGGTCTCAACGCCGTTCCTTTCAACGCCGCAATAGATGGGCCCGATAAAGTTATTACAATCAATCCGAATAGTGATCTGTTAGAAAACACAATCTATACGCTCACTTTAAGCCCTGTTCAAAACAATTCCAACCAGGCGACGACTACGAAAATAATTTCTTTCACCACCGGCGATTTTACCGATCCATCATTTACGATTGCACAAGCCATCAATAATACAGGAGCAGCATTTACCTTCAGGGTCAATGTGAGCGAAGCAGCAACCGTTTATTACGTTATAGATAGAGATAATACGCAGCCAGATGAAACTGAAGTCCGGACCCAAAAAAACGGGGACGGAAACACCGCCGAGGCATCCGGGTCTGTTGCGGTAATGGCTAACACAGATGCAACGGTAAGCGTCAGCGGTTTAAATTTTGCTCCACCCGTTAAATTTTATGTTTATTTTTTTGCAGAGGACCCAGCCAGCAATACAAATAATGTGGCTACCCGGGGAATACCTCTGTTGAACTCCAGTTCAATTCCTGGTGCTTCTATTTCACCCAATGGATTCAACCTGAGGGTAAATGTTGACGAGGCTGTGACCACATTCTATGTAGTAACGCAATCGAGCACCAAACCCACGGCCGCCCAAATTCTCGCGGGGCAAAACGAGGCTGGAGGCACACCCGATCAGAATGGAAACTTTGCGGTCCCCGCTTCAGCCAATACCGATCGGGCGATAACGGGGTTAAGTGAAATAACGCTGTATTATGTATACTTTGTTTCAACAGATGGATCAGGGAATCAAACAATCATAGAGACGAAAAGTGCCACCACAACCGACGGCACTGGTCCGATTGCGTCGCTACTTAGCCCCGCTGATGGCGCAACCACAGTGGATATCAGCCTGAACACATTTACGATTACCTTTAATGAAAATGTTACCACCATAAATTCGCCCGCAACGGTAAACGCTGAGCGTATCCGCTTATTTGAAGATGGGGTGATGGTGGAAGACATCAACCGGGATGACACAGGCGTAGGCGTCGACGGGTCAATCATCGCCAACGGAGCTTCTGCCACAGCAACCATCACCTTTGTTTACGATTTAGTACCCTATAAAAATTATTACATTTTAATAGGCGAGGATGTTTTTGAAGACGCTGCCGGAAATGATTTTAACGGATTTCTTGCTATCACGAATTGGAATTTTACGGCCTCGGGCGTTGTTATAAACAATGCCACCTCCAGCATTTGCGGCGGCTCGTTCCAATCTATCAGTAATATCATTATCAGTGAAGCTGGACCAGCAAATTTTAATAACGGCGCTGCTCAAACACTGGAATTAAGTTTAGCCAACACATCAGACTTTGTTTTTTCCAATTCAGGTGTTACGGTTAGCGGGTTAAGTGCGGATGTCACGAGCTTGTCTGTCAGTGTCGCACTGACAAAAATTACCGTAACTTATACGATAGCCGCCGGCGGCGTGATGGATAACATTACGCTCGCAGGATTAAAAGTTTATGCTACAGGGTCCGTCGCCAATACAACAATTATCAGAACCGCTGGAACCGCCGATCAGGATGGGAACAATGGGACAGGGATGGTAAATTCCCTTGTGCATGCAACGATCATGGTAGGCGCATCGGCTCCTTCCCAACCTCAGCTGGCAGCTTCGCAGGATCTTATCCATTGTGTAGCCGAGAACATTACATCCAAGACACTTACGTTAGTGGATCAGGGTCCGGCTGTTAACTACTCATGGTATAGTGATATTTCCTTATCGAATTTAAAAACCTCTTCGACAAATGAAACGGTAAATATTGTAAGTGATCTGCAAATGACTTCTCCTGCTGTGGCGGGTACTTACAAGTTCTATGTCGTGGCTATCAGTGCCTGTCAAAGCGCACCACCCTTTGAAGTCATCATTCAGGTGAGTGCGAATCCGGTAGCCAATGCAGGCGCAGATTTAACGGGGGCAAGTGCGATCTGCACAGGTGAGACCATAACCTTAGGGGGCAATCCAACCTTACAAACGCCATCCGCCCCAGGCAGTTACACCTATGGGTGGCAATATGTTGAGGGCACTCCTGAACCAAACGCTGAAGCAAATCCGGTTTATTCGGTGAGCAATAACACGGGCTCCCTCTTAACCTATAATTTCGAAGTGACAATTACCGATACCAATGGTTGCGCGGGCACCGACACAAAAACGGTGGAAGTCAAATCCTCCTTTGATGTCTCACTCACCAGTCCGAATTCATACGTATTTTCTCCAAGCTCCCCGAACCAAACCCTGGTAGGATCACCTGCAGGCGGTGTTTTCTCAGGCGTTGGTGTGGTGCAATCAAACGCCAGCACTTACCAGTTCAGCCCTGTTATTGCCCATGCTACCGATCCGAATACACTGCCTAAAAATTTTCCAATTTATTACACCATAACCTCCGGGGGTTGTACAGTAAGCAACGTGCTGGTAGCCACTTTTACGATTTCGAATTCCTTCTTCTCAACCCTGCAGGCAGAATATTGCAGCAATGAATATCCAAACCCCACTACTGCAGGTGTGGATTTGAGTATCGATTTAAACGGATACAATTATATTGATAACAGAAAGATAAACTGGAATACCAATGAACGTTTTTACAGAGGTCCATTTAATAATGCGTGGCAATCCTTTGTTCTTTATCCCAACAATGCATATGTGCGTTATAGTAATGAGATTTACCGATGTAATATTCTATTAGGATGCTCGGGCTTTACTTCTCCGGATCTGGATGCACAATGGGCTTTAGAGCCTGTACTTAAAGTTAAATTCGATGGCCTTATTAATAATTACTATGAAGATTATTACGGAGGAAATACACCCGGAAGCACTGTTGTAAAATCAGCCGCAACGTATATCGTAGCCGGAAATACCTATAATTCTTATACGTTTGGAACGAATGTTAACTACAACAATTGTATAAACTGTAATTACGCCTATCCTGCAGCTTACCTCGAATTTGAACGCCCGGAGGACATCCAGTATATTTTGCCTGCCTGGTTTATTAATTATTATTATTACCGCGGAGACCTTGCTACCTACAACGGTCAGGTCTACCTGTGCAATGCTGATCCTTATACGGTAGGAACACAACCTGATGTTAATCCTGCGTTGTGGACGAACGTTACCAGTACTGATTATGGAAACGGTCAGTATTATCACAAATTCGACGCTTCAATTGGTGCTTTTCGTTCGGGATTTTATGTCAATGGACAGTTCGTTCAAATCAATAAGAACCCCACCGTATTTTTCAGTGGTTTGGCCAACGGTGATGATGTGTGCGAATTCAATGTCCTGAATTTGGATAACGCGGCGAGTTCGGTGGGAAATATCTATGGCCTCACCGGAAACTTTTCCAACCAAAACCTGGTGCAGGATTTTTCTGTCAGGTTGGATGGCTCTGCCGTTTTTAACGGGGGAAGCGGGACCATCACCAACGATATCCTCAATCCGGGAAAAGCACTATTCGATACACGAAGCGCCTTTTCAAACAGTTCAGGGGGAGCGCCAAATCTAAAAAATATTGAGATCCAGTATAAAGTTAATCCGGGTTCTGTCGGAAGCACAAGCCAACCGTGCTATGGAACCTCTTCCATTATTGTTAAGGTGTTGGAAAATTCAAATTTTGATTTTGATAATTTGGTAGTCGATCCGCAGGGCGCGGTTTATTGTTATACAGAAGCGGCTAGAGGATTGCGTTCCAGGGTGGGCGCGACCTTAATCAGTGGAAATGCCGGCACGCCGAACTCGGTAATTTTCAGTGGATATGGTGTCAGTGATCTCGGAAACAGCCGGGCCACTTTCACACCCGGCCTCAGTATTGAACAATTGAGTCCTGGTACCACTGTTCAACAATCCATACCCATTACGGCTACCTACCGCGATGTCAGCCAATGTCTCAGCACACGCGTCATGACGTTTAATGTCAACCCGGATATTGATCCTTCATTTACTTTTGGGGGACGGGCTAACTATTGTTACGAAGACATCACCAATTCTTTCACCGGTCATTTTGAAGATTTTACATATAATTCAGGCACAGTGACTTCTTCAGGAAAATATGAATTCTTCTTTAAAGATCCGGGGGGGACAAACAATTTGCTTCAAACCACCGCTACCAATAATACTTCATTCACCGCTAAACAATACTATGATCAGATTCAAAACATCCTGATTTCAGGTGGGTTCACAGCAGATTTGAATCAGGCGGCTAATGTGAACGTAATTTATACAGAAACACTAAACGCTGGTAAACTGTGCAGCGAATCCTATCCGCAAACCATGGTCATTAACGCGCCACTGGTATTGGATATTTTTGGTCTGGATGATGGTGATATTTTATGTCGAAACGATAATTCAAATGTGAGTCAGGGAAATCTGGTAACCTTCGAAGGAAGTGTCACCGGTTCAGGAATTTTTAATCTTGACGATGATACCAATTTCTCTGCGATTAATCCTACCCTGAATGGAACGGTAAACAGCACAAGCGGAAAAGCGACGATCAATTTGTTATCAGCCTACAATGCGGCTTCGGATGCCAGTGATCCAAGACAAGTGTATCTTCAGTATCAGTATACGGGAGCCGGTTGTACAGGTCCAGCGAATGTCTTTAAAGGTTTTGAGATATCGCCCCCTCCTGCCCTGTCGTTTGATTTTTCTGCCGGAAATTCCCCCCCTAATGGAGAAATTTTTTGTTATGATGAGACGCCTGTGCAATTAACCACTATTCAAAATACAAATGTAATCCTCAGTGGGTACGGAATAAAGGATGACGGAACGGGAAATGGGGTAGGAATATTTAACCCGGAACTTGCTTATAATACGAGCATCAGCAATGGTGGAACCATCAACACTCAGCAAAACATAGTGGTTAATGCCAGTATCGTAGATGGTATCGGCTGTGCCAACGCCAGGGCTATACAATATAACGTCAATCCAATTCCACAAGCCACATTAATTACCGGAAGCCTTCAATATTGTTACGAAGATCCTGCCCGTACCTTACAAGGTCAGCAAACGAAATCGTGGTTCGCCATTGAATACCAGGGAGTAACAACACCTTTTACCGATAACATAGGAGATATCAATAATCCCCAGTCTTCTGTTCCATTTGACCCACAGACACGTTTTGACAATGCCACCAATGACTTTGGCGCCAGCACACTCACGCCAGTGAATTTCAATGTTTACTATTCTGTGGCGGATAACAATAATTGCACAAATACTATCGGACCCTTTACCATTGCAGTAGCCAATCAGATAGATGTGGTAATTGCCGGCCTGGATAATAATGATGTTTTCTGTTCAAATGAAACGAATGGAGAAAAAGTATTGTCTTTCAACCCGTTTCCCGCTGATGCTTCAAAAAGAACCTTTACGATTAATGGTCAAAACACTCCGTTATCAAACGACAAATATACTTTCATACCAGGACTATCAGGGGGTAACTTCAAACTCAAGTATGTGGTCATCTCTGGAAATAATTGTACAAACACTGACTCTACCAGCGTAAAAATACTACCCAGCCCGGAAGCAATATTTTCGGTGCTCCCCGCCTGCGAGGGAGACCTGATTAATTTCAACGCCAACGGATCTGGAAATTTATCAAATGCGTCGTACACATGGGCCTTCAATGATTCCTTAAGATCGGGTCAGAATTTACAACATCGCTTTCCCGCTGTTGACGCACTCAGTAGTTATGGTGTGCAATTAAAAGTACAGTATCCGGCTTTCAACAATGATCCCGCGTTAGTGTGCAGGGATAGTCTGCGATTGGATCAGATCGTTGGCCCCGTACCTAAAATGGATTTCAATTTATTTAATGTTTGCGAATCAGACCAGGCAAACTTTGAATCTAAACCCAACATTCCGATCAGCCGAGTGTCATGGGATTTTGGTGATAGCAATAGCACGCCCATGGGATTCCTGGCCAGTGCAATCCCTGCCACCCCGACTACTACAGGCACATTTCAGTTACCAATTCATACTTACGCGGGTGCGGGAGAATACGAAATTATTGTCACGGGCAGAACCGCCGATATCTTTGGTGGTTGTATCGATACAGAAACCCGTACGGTTTCCATTCTTAAAAATTGGACACCTACAGCGATGGAGTCCAGCTATGACATGTCGAGGCTCGATGGCGGCAAGGGCTTCTGGGTAAAGGAAGATCTCAATGGCAATACATCATGGGAGTTTAACACAGCGGCAAAACAAAATATAAAAACCAATGAGATGGCATGGGTTACTGGCCCAACACTGCCTTATAAACCACAGGATGTCTCTTATGTAAACAGTCCATGCTTTGATCTTTCAACTTTTTCCAGACCTGTTCTTTCCTTAAAACACTGGACCGATACAGAACCTTCTGACGGGGCAGTGCTACAATATTCAATTGATGGTGGAGAAAATTGGGTACGCCTTGGAAACGTAGCCTCTGGATTGGATTGGTATAACCGGCTCACCATTTCTGCTAATCCGGGAGAACAAACTGATCTTTCATCAGGTTGGTCATTCTTGGACCAGAACAATTGGGCGGTTGGTAAACATACCCTTGATGGGATACCTTTAACACCGGGCAACCGGAGTCAGGTGCGATTCAGGGTGGCATTCGCAAGTTTTAACAACCGGGAAAACCGCGACGGCTTTGCATTCAACAATTTTGTGATTGAAGAGCGCAACCGAACCATATTAGTTGAAAATTTTACCAATCTGGTGAATGTCGAAAATAACAATGCGTATAAAAAATTCAGAACGATAAATGGGAATTTTAACAGCGATGAACTTGTAAAACTTCAGTACCACGGCGCATCCGCGCTCGTGATCGTCGCCGGGCTTCATCTGCTGCAGACAGCGCTGTGGGGCTCGTACAAGAAGCCGCGCGAGCTCGTGTGGTGGATCGGGATACTGCTGCTGTTGCTCGTGCTCGCGTTCGCGATCACGGGCTACGTGCTGCGCTGGGATCAGTCGGGCTACTGGGCGAACCAGGTCGAGGTCGGCATCGCGGCAGGCACGCCAGTCGTCGGTGCATCGATCAAGAAGCTCGCGATCGGCGGCAACGAC
>JBDSIM010000272.1:0-30528 GCA_039917935.1 Cyclobacteriaceae bacterium
TGGCGCTCATCATACCAATGGTAAAAGCGAGAAGAAATACAGGTCTGATTAAATTTTTCATGATGCTGGCTATTTAGGGCTTGAAGTAAGAGAAGCTTCGAGGGCAGGACGTCCCTCTTTCGTAGTAAGAAACCCTGTGATCCGCGGCCGACCTTTGATGTAGGTCCGCACATACTTTTTGATATCCTCGCGGGTAACTTTTTTAAGATTATCCACATACGATGTGTAATAATCAATCGAGGCTGAGGCCCACCAGTAGGTTACCGTATGAATAAAGGCAGAAGTTTTTTCACGGCCCTTCGCGTCATCGATCTCCATTAATGTTTTAGCCGTTTGCAACTGTTCTTCAGTAAAATAGTTGTCACTATCCCACGCATTAATTTGTTCCTCCAGTTTCACAGTGAGTTCATTTAACTTTTGAGGATTAGGTACAACGAACAGCGTAATAGGACCGGTGTATTTATTGGTGCCATAACTTAAATCTGCAAAAAATGCGAGCCCGGAATCGACCAACTCTTGTTGGAATTTCGATGATTTTTGCTTGAGGATAAATGAAAAAATATCCGCCGCGTAAGTTGCGGGCAAATCATTGCGCGTATCCGGCCCGTGCCATCCCGCCATCATGATATTGTTTTGGGCATTGGGATTTTCGGTAAAAAAAGTTTCCGATTTTGACAGGGGTTTGAATTCTGGTATCGGGTACATCACAAAAGGATCAAAGTCTGAGGCCTGCCAGCTTTCGAACACCGCGGTTGCATTTTTAAATACTTCCTCATGCTCCGCATCACCCGCGATCACCAGTATTGAATTATTGGGATGGTAATATTTTTTTTGAATGGTCTTCATTTTCTCGGTGGTGGCGGTAAGAATAATATTGTGGTCGCCAATAGGATTTTTCCGACTGTAATGCTCTCCCCACAACCTTCTCTGAAGATCATTGTATAACCAGAATGTAGGATCAGATTCCGCGCGTTGGAACTCCCCATCTACCACCGGATTTTCGCGTTTCATTTCCGCCTCGTCAAATAAAGGATACCGGATGGCGGAGTTCATAAAATCGAGTCCTTCCTTTAAAAACTTCTTATTCAGCGTAAAGAAATAATTTACCCTTTCATTGGATGTGGTACCATTCCACTGCATCCCTAATTCACTTCCACGATTTAAAAAATCTTCCTGGGATGGCATGTCTTTATTGGCTTTAAAAAACATGTGCTCGTATAAATGTGACAATCCATTGTACTCGGCATCCTCGGTATAGGAACCATTTTTCACGCAAATTTCTATGGTGATCAATGGCACCGTCTTATCTTCAATAACAAGCACCTCGAGACCATTCTTCAATTTGGTTAGGTAGAAGTTAACAGGCAATTTCTGTGATTGCGCCAGAAGAAATGGCAATACAAGGAAGGTCAGGCATAGTAACTTTTTCATAAGAGCGATAATTTGAAATATAAAGTAGGCAAAGATTTTAAGCCTGAACAAATGGTCCTGCCAATTTAAGTTTGGAGCAATAGCTTATGCAAACCCCTAAATCAAATAAAAAGAACATCGCGAAATGCCGCTTTTAAAGTACTATTATTTATTCACCTTTAGCCGATGGGGGATTTTAACGCATATACAACTGATTTGTTCTGCCGGAAGGAGATTAAAATCCCCCTTCATACCACCGGATGTCTGAAGAATCCTGTAAATTTGCCTTTTAGAAACGAAATCGACTATGGCCCTTGTAGAACTGGTTATGCCCAAAATGGGTGAGAGCATCACAGAAGCCACCATCCTCCATTGGCTGAAAAAACCGGGCGATAAAATTGAGCAGGACGAATCACTGCTGGAAGTGGCTACCGATAAAGTAGATACTGAGGTCCCCTGCACACACGGTGGTATAGTAACAGAAATTCTTGCGAAGGAAGGGGAAGTGGTGAAGGTCGGTAAGACCATTGCCATCATTACCACGGATGCACGGGAGGAAAAACCTACTGAATTACCTGAAGCGGAATTAAGAAAGCCAAAACCGGAGATAGAAATCCATCAGCAAGCAGACGAAGTATTATCGAATGGATCAAATGGCGCGGTCAAAGTCAGGGAAAATAAAGCTATCGGAAGATTTTATTCTCCTTTGGTAAAAAATATCGCTAAAGAAGAAAATATTGCCGTGGCTGAATTGGAAACCATTTCAGGTACTGGCGCCGAAGGCCGGGTTACCAAGAATGATATCATGGCCTACGTAATCCACCGCAAAACTGGTGAGACTGTGTTTGGTAAACCATCCGGGAATACAGGCCGAGGCCCAATTCCTTCAAAAGCTCCCGCATCCATCAGCGGCGGTGATGAGATCATTGAAATGGACCGGATGCGAAAGATGATTGCTGAGCGCATGGTGGAGTCCAAACGCATCGCACCACACGTCACTTCTTTTGTGGAGGCCGATGTGACCAATATTGTTTTCTGGAGAAATAAGTGGAAGAATGAATTTCAAAAACGCGAAGGAGATGTACTCACCTTTACGCCCATATTCATCGAGGCGGTTATCTCTGCTATTAAAGACTTCCCGATGATCAACATTCAGGTTGACGGCGACAGGATCATCAAAAAAAAGGATATCAATATCGGCATGGCTGTTGCGTTGCCAACCGGGAATCTGATCGTGCCAGTGATCAAAAACGGTGATCAATACAACCTGGCCGGCCTCACAAAAGCCGTGAATAACCTTGCCAGGCGCGCCCGTGAAAATAAATTAAAACCGGATGACCTTGCCAATGGTACGTTTACCGTTTCCAACGTTGGCTCTTTTGGAAACGTCATGGGAACACCGATCATTATGCAGCCGCAGGTCGCGATTATTGCGTTGGGCGCGGTACAAAAAAAACCTGCTGTCATTGAAACCCCTTACGGAGATGCTATTGCTATTCGCCATAAAATGTTTTTATCTCTTTCTTATGACCACCGGGTGGTAGATGGCGCTTTAGGAGGAAGTTTTGTAAGGCGGGTGGCGGATTACCTGGAGAAATTTGATGTAAGCAGAACGATCTAGATGAATCAAGCGTGCCGCTTTAGTATTTAATTTTTTAGCGAAAGGAAACCGTAATTTTTGAGTCTGATCTTTCGTTTCAATGACGTAAAAATAAGTCCCGTTAACAAGATCCTTTTCACCATTCATATTGGACTTGCCGCGGAAAACCCGTTCCTTATTGTCGTAGTTTTTCATTTCGAAAATTTTATCCCCCCAACGTGTGAATACAGTGAAAGTATTTTCGGGAAAATTTTCAATGTTAAGTATCCGAAGAAATTCATCCATACCATCACCGTTGACAGATACCGCATTGTATACAATGAGATTTCCGTTATCAGAAATCGATCCTATTGCCAGCAGCGGCATGCTGATGAAATCCCGGCTAATAACCATACCGTTAATTTCACTTCCCTGAAATTGCAATTGACCAAGACTTTGGAATTCTGGTGACGGAGATTCGGAATCCAACACAAGAGTATTTGAAAGTTTGCTAGCAGCAACGGTTCCGGTTGTGGAGGCGCTGTTTACTGCTGAAATGATATTGTTTCCTGCGCCTGGTGCAACCGTTGGACCTGGATAACTTCCTGCCAGGTCACCGCTTGCTGCCCCAGCGGGTGCCACGCCAGTGATGGTTATAGGAGTTGCAGCAGTAATCCGCCCCTGAGCATCTATCGTAATTTGCGGAACTTGTTTGGTACTTCCATAAATATTAGCAGCAACACCCGTATTGGCCAATTTAGTTGAAGTAATGGCCGCGTCAACAAATTTGGATGTCGTAACAGCCCCATCGTTAATTTTATTTGTAGTAACTGCCGCATCACCTATTTTTGAATTGGTAATAGAGGCATCCGCTATTTTCCCGTTAGTAACTGCTAAATCGCTTAGCTTATTCGTTGTAACAGCAGCATCTATAATTTTGGTTGTGGTAACTGCCCCCTTAATAATTTTAGCCGAGGTAACAGCATTATCGGCAAGTCCTGGATTTGGATAGGTTCCCGAAAGCACGCCTGCAGTGCCTGTGGGCGTGACCGTTACGTTATTCCCTCCCGCGATCCCCAACACCCCGGTAATGGTATTAAATGATAACGTTTGATCATCGGTGTCGATACCTGCAAAGGGCGACAGATCAATGGCCGTCGCGGAAGCATTATTGGAAATGGTTAAAGTGCTCCCTGAAAGTTGAATAGCCTGTATTTCATTGGTGCCATCGCCGTCTCCATCGGCCACAACGGATATCGTATTTCCACTGATCGATATGCCCGTGGCCGCCACTAAATTATTATCTGTTCCTTTTAGGGGGAGCCACTGGGTATTCTTCCAGTAATAGAATACCTGATCATCACTATCATAAACCATTAACCCATTGTCCTGGGTGGTCAGATTAATAGCATTGCGCTGAAGAGAAGTAAGTCTGGGCACTAAAAAACCCTGGTCATTGCCAGGCGATTCAAGGTCAAGTACAGCGTGAGGATTCGGGGTTTTGGTTCCAATTCCAACCTGTGAGAACAGGGTTCCCGTAATTAAAAGGAACATTATGAGCGTGAAAAGTGATTTTATGCGCGGGGTTTAAGTTTACATGAACTGTTTTAAGGGAAGGTAATAAATGATGTCATTAATAAAACTTACATGGCAAATGTAACCCCGAGTGCATTTTCACGTATTTTTGGGGCCTAAAACGTAAAAAGTATGAAATTCGGAACCAAAGCTGTACATGCGGGGGTCGAACCCGATCCTACAACAGGGGCCATCATGACGCCTGTCTATCAAACATCGACCTACGTACAGGAATCGCCAGCCAAGCACAAGGGTTACGCTTATGCCAGAGGTGCAAATCCTACGCGGAATGCCCTCCAAAAGAGCCTTGCAGCGCTGGAAAATGGTCAGTTCGGATTGTGTTTCTCATCGGGAATGGGAGCTACGGATGCGGTGATTAAACTCTTAAATCCCGGTGACGAAGTAATTACGAGCAATGACCTTTACGGCGGCTCATACCGGATGTTTAAGCGAATTTTTGAAAAATACGGAATCAAATTTCACTTTATCGATCTCACCAAATCCTCGAATATCGAACCGCTTGTCAATGCAAAAACAAAATTATTCTGGCTTGAAACACCCACCAATCCTTTAATGAACATCATCGACATTAGAGCATGTACCGAGCTGGCTAAAAAGCATAACATAATCGTGGCTGTTGATAATACTTTTGCCTCACCCTATCTCCAGAATCCGCTGGACCTGGGTGCAGATATTGTTATGCACTCGGTGACAAAATATCTCGGTGGACACTCAGATGTGATCATGGGTGCCCTCATTGTGAATGATGAAAAACTGCATCAGGAACTGGCTTTTATTTTGAACTCGTGTGGCGCGGTTCCCGGCCCTCAGGATTCCTTTCTTGTATTGCGCGGAATAAAAACGCTTCACCTTCGCATGGAACGTCATTGCTTCAACGGAAAAAAAATTGCAGAGTATCTCCAGCAGCATCCCAAGGTTGGTAAAGTTTTCTGGCCCGGATTTGAAAATCATCCCAATCATCAGATAGCGAAAAAGCAAATGCGTGATTTCGGGGGTATGCTCTCCTTCACACTGAAAGACGACCGTATCGAAAAAGCCACCACACTAATGGAAAGCGTCGAAGTATTTTCACTGGCAGAATCATTAGGGGGAGTAGAGTCGCTGATAAACCATCCGGCCTCGATGACCCATGCCAGTATTCCGAAAGAAGAACGATTGAAAAGCGGACTGGTAGACTCTTTGATACGCCTCAGTATTGGCGTGGAAGACATTGAAGACCTGATTGCAGACCTCGAACAGGCATTGGACAAAACCTAAAACACTCTTAATTTAATAATCGACTGGTTACCGTTTGATGCGCTGACTTCGAACGGGTCACGCATACTGTTTTTGCTGAGGAAACCGGATCAGGAATTGACTTCCCTTTCCTTTTTCTGACGTCAATTCAATACTTCCTTTCATTCTGTCAACAAGTGTTTTGACAATGGCAAGACCAAGACCGTTGGAATTTTCACCGGCGGTAGGGCGGGCGCTTAGCTTCTTGAACTTTTTAAATAAATTCTCCTTATCGTGCTCAGAAAAACCTGGTCCCGAATCCCGGATACAAATCCAGAATTCGTTTTCCGTTCTGTCAGCAGACACGTCGATTGCAGAATGAGGGGGGGAAAATTTTATTGCATTGGATAACAGGTTATCCATGATCCGGCTGAGGTAATCACGGTCAGCATAAATTTCTTCATTCTCGACCCTTGAAATGTGGAGGTGAATATTTTTGGTGTCCGCTGCCGGCAAAAAGGCAGAAGCTTTGTCAAGTAAAAATTTACTGATATCGAAACTCGTAAAATTTGGTGCAATGTTTTCTTCAATCATATGCACATCCAGCAGGTCCGTAATTAAATGTAAGCCAGCGTTGGTTGCATTCTTAATCATGGCCATGTACTCGCGCTGCTTACTGGTCAAGGCAGTATCCATTTCCATCAGGTAGGCGATACCTTCAATTCTATTGAGGGGTGATTTCAAATCGTGAGCAACGATGCTCATCAGGGTATCCTTTTCCTGATTGAGGTCTGATAGTTGATGATTATGCATCGAGAGTTCTTCGTTTTGATGAATAATCTCCCGTTTTTGACTTTCAATCTCACTATTTTGAAGTTGAAGCTTTTGATAGATATCCATTCGTTTGTTATTGTTACGCCACTGCGAAAAACCAATGGAACTGACAAATAATATTATGATCACCAACACAATATTTTGTAATTTTTGCTGCTGGATGACAGCAGCGTTTTTTTCATTATTTGCTGTTAACAATTCGAGGCTGCGTTCCTTTCTTTCTATTTCTATTTCGAATTGAAACCGCTCCACCTTTCTCGCAAGATCCAAATCCTTGATAGAGTCTTTTAGTACAAGATATTGATTGTGATGCAGTAACTTTTTATTTTCATTTAGCTCTATTTCGTAAATCCGGGTTAAATGACAATGCGATTCCATTTTCGAATTAAGGTCCTTGATTCGGGAAGCGATTTCCAGGGCTTTGATGAAATTATTTTTCGCTGCAGGCAAGTTCCCTTTCTTCAGCAGGATCTGGCCCATGGTATTGAAGGCCTGAGGCATCATGCGCAAATTGTTTTTCCTTACGATAACGGTCAGCCCCTCCCTGCACATTGCTTCGGCCTTATCGAGCGCACCATTTGCCATGAAAGCTTCAGCAAGATAACTTTTGATTTCGGCCAGGTTAATTTCATCGTGTATGACATTACCGGCAGAATCAGCTAGTTGAAAATATTGAATGGCCTTGTCTACTTGATTTGCTTCCTGAAAATATTTGCCCAGGTGAACCAGTGCAGACATGATGTCGCGGGAATTGCCGAGGGCCATACGGATTTCATATGCTTTTAATAAATGACTCTCTGCTTTCGGATAATTGTTTTGCAATTTGTAAAGGTTGGCCAGGCTTTGTAAGGAATAAGCGAGGCCGGAAGAATCATTCAGCGTTTGAAAGATGTTTTGTGCATTGATAAAATATTGATAAGATTTTGCCAGCAGCCCCTGGTCATAAAATAATCTTCCGATGTTATTATTGGAATGGGCAATCTGCAGCGAATCGTTTTGTTCAGTAGCCACTTGTAAAGCACGCTGGTAATAATCAAAAGCCTGGAGGCGATCGCCTTTGTAGTTATAGGCAAGCCCGATAAAATTAATGGATCTGGCGATGCCTTTTTTCATCTGCAGCGTCAAGCCCAATTCCTGTGCTTCTTTCCCGAAATAAATGGTACTGTCCGGATATGCGAACCTGTACTCCCATGCGAGATCATTGAGCAATGCAAATCGCGTCACTCCTTCTGCGGATTTTAGGTTATGCTTATATCCTTTAATAAGGTGAAGGTTTTGAGCCTGCAGGCTTAGCAGGGGAAGCGCTGCCAGGATTAATATGATAAAAACGTTGCGAGTCACTTGGGGCTTGACTTCAGGATTTACTATTATCAAAGGTAATCAAATCCCGGTGAAGAAATTGTTTACCTGTGTCAAAATTAATACTTGGGGATGATTTCAATCAATTGTTCTCTTCAAAATTCAGCTCCCTGCCATAGGTCTCATCGATAACGCCTAACGCGACATAAGCAATTGCGATCGTAAAAACACCAACGATTAAAGCGCCGTAAATAATACCTGTGCTTGAAGCTGTTGTGGAGTTCTGAATACCGCCATAATGGGTACTGATAGAATCCCGTAAATACTTAAATAAAAAAGTTAATGGAACAACCGTGCCCCGGATGAAATTTGGAACCGATGTCGCTACCGTCGATCTCAGATTAGTGCCAAACTGTTCCGCGGCGATGGTGACAAACAAGGCCCAGTAACCAATCGAGACCCCGAGCATGAAACAGGCGAGATAGAAAAAATCAGCCGTTTTTACCGGATTGAAAAGATAAAATATAATAGTCATCAACGTGAGAAGCAGGTATGCAGCGACTACCTTTTTGCGCGATCCCACTTTTTGGGAAATCAATCCGCTGGACATATCCCCCACCGCCAGGCCGAGATAACTGAACATCACAGCATCACCTGCAAGGATATTTCCGGTCACGGATAGGGCGCTTGCGAATTCTGGCGAAAAAGTTATCAGAATCCCAATAACATACCAGATGGGCAATCCAATAAATATGCATCCTAAAAATTTTATTAACCTGCTTCTTTTCCTGAAAAGCTGGAGAAAGTCACCCCTTACAACCTGGGAGGCTTTGGTTTTTAAGTAAATACCCGATTCAAAAACGCTTACTCTTGCGAGCAACAAAAGCAAACCCAATCCTCCGCCAATAAAGAAAGCAGTATTCCAGTCAAAAATTCTGGCCATAAAGTTGGCCAGAACCGCGCCCAATAAACCGACGGTAGCGATAATGGTAGTACCATAACCTCTTAAGCGCGCAGGTAAAATTTCTGATACCAGTGTTATACCGGCGCCCAACTCCCCCGCAAGCCCTATACCTGCGATAAAACGCAAAGTTGCGTATTGGCCTACCGTGGTAACAAAACCATTGGCAATATTGGCCAGCGAATACAAAAGTATGGAACCGAACAAGACCGATAGCCGGCCCTTTTTATCACCCATGATCCCCCAGATAATTCCCCCGATAAGCAAGCCTGACATTTGTGCCTGCAGCAAAAATTCACCCTGAGCGAAAAGTTGATCTTCAGGCACCCCTAAGGCAATAAGGCTCGGCCTGCGCACAATACTGAATAACAAAAGGTCATAGATGTCTACAAAATACCCCAGGGCAGCAACGATCACTGGCATGCTCAGCAATTGCTTTATATCTTTTTGATCCATGAATGAAATATTTCTTGAAAATAAATGATTTCCTGTGAAGGTTTAATAATTCAGGTAATAAACATCCTGAAATTGGATATAGGTAAGGGTTTTTGAATTTTATAATAATCTACACGGGTTCATTTTTTAAATGTTCTTACCGTTTAAAAAATTTGAGCAGGACCGTTGTTACTTTTGCGGGTTTAGTGGTATTTACCCGATTGTAAGATTGGCAAATTTTCATTTCTCCAAAAAATCGAACACTTAATAGGTAAACCTCATGAAAAAACTTGTACTGCTTGTTGGATTATTTCTTCTCATCTGCTGTTTAAGTGATGTAATAGCCCAAAATAAAACTTTAGGGGTCGGGGTAACAACGCCGAATCCGAATGCCGTACTTCATGTTGAATCGCCAACCGGTAACCAGGGTTTTATCCTGCCCAGACTCTCCACCGCCCAGCGAACTGCCACATCCTTCACCAGTGTCCTGAAGGATTCTGACGAAGGATTGCTGGTTTATGACACCAATCTGAATACCATCTATATATGGAATGGTATTATGTGGAAGAGCACTGCCCAGGTGGCAGGAGGCCCCAAGCTTCTTTTACCGTACGCGGATACTATCATGGCTTCAGCTCCTGACAATACCAGTTTATTGAATATTATTTATGCGGCATCAGCATCTCAGAACGTCAGTGTAGCAAAATTTCAAAACATGAACGGCGCCAATGCAGGAGCCGCCCTGCATGTTTCCACCAATGGTGTCGTGGGTGCTCAAGCAACGGCCTCCGCTGCGATATTAGGGGAAACATCAACAGCTTTTTCGGCGATCACCGGAAGGGCTACCGGAGGGGTGAGCAATGGCATTGCCGGGGTTTCGGCTTCAGCGGATCCGGGTAGTTACGCTGTCCTGGGGAGCAATTCCGGGGGAGGTCCTGCCGGAGTTTTTACCCAGACCCTTACGACAAATGCAACGACAGCCTTGCAGGCTACAACTTCTGGTATAGGTGGTGCGGGCAAATTTCAAGTAAACAACGTGGCCAGCACCGGGCCTGCGTTGTGGGCGGAAACCAATAGCAATCAACCTCTATCGGCTGCGCTTTACGGATTGAACACCGGTACAGGAGATGTTGCGGCATCTTTTAAGATAAACAATGCAGCCAATACTTTTGCCGCAGCATTTGCTGAAACCAATGGTGCAGGACCTGCTTTCTTCGGCAATCAACTGGGTACAGGACGAGGTGGACAGTTCCAAATAGGAAATGCAACCAATAACAACGCTGCTGTCCGTGCGTTTACGAGTGGAACAGGAAATTCAGGATTCTATACAATAAACAATACTGAAAGCGCCAGTGCTGGGGTCTTTTCAACTACAAACGGGAGAGGAGCCGCAATTCACGGCCAGAATATCGGAACGGCGAATGGTTTTGGTGGTTTATTTGAGATAACTCAAGCTACAAACACCTTCCCTGCCATTCAGGCTACCACGGTAGGATCAGGATCTGGCGTACGGGTGTTTCAGGATCTTGGCACCGGAGCGGGGATAGATGTATTCATGAGAAATGTTAACACCACAGCGCCTGCTTTTTTAGCCGACCAACAAGGCTTAGGTAATGCTGCAAATTTCTCGATCAATAATGCATCAAATATTCAGTCTTCTGTGATTGGTTATACCAATGGCCAGGGCGATGCCGGTTTTTTCCACATCAACAATGCATCCAGTACAAACGCGGCTGTGAAAGCCAGGGCAAGTAATACAGGTGGCGGAGCAGGGGCTTTTGAAATATTCAATGCGACCAACGCAAGAGATGCTATTTATTCAGAAACCCAGGGAACGGGTAGTGCAGGAAATTTCAGGGTTTCAAATGGTTCAAATAACGCTTCGTCACTATTCGGGGTCACCATTGCTGCAGGCGGAACTGGCATTGGTGCTTCTAATGAAGGAAATGGCGTAGCCCTGGCGGTTTGGTCAGGAGGTATGAAAATAACCACTGAGGTAGTGACTAATGCAATAATCGCGAATCGTGCTATGGCCTACCAGATCACCTCAGGAGGAACAGTTTTCACTTTTTCATTTGCCCCTTCAAATGGTGAAATCTTTATGGTGTATAATGAGACCGGCGCAGCGATAACCGTTGCCGGTGTAGCCATTAACAACAACGAAGGGAAGACGATTATAAACTTTGGCGGATCTTTCCGCGGCTTCTAAAGACACTAACATGATACGATATAGCTTGATAGCAATAATCTTCCTGTTGGGTTTTAACAGCTTCGGACAATTCATTACCAACACCGGTATTGAAATAAAAAATTCAGCGCTGGTTATAACAAACGGAGCCTGGAGCAATGATGCCGGAACCAATATCCAAAACAACGGCGAGATCCGGACAACGGAAAACTTCACTAACAATGGAACCTTAGACAAGGCGAGCACTGGTGGTTTTACACTTTTGTTTGATACGGATCTAAATTTTCAACCGGGAGGTTCCCAAATGGGCTTCCTTAAAAAAGAGGGCGTGGGTGTCGCGATGATCAGGGGAACCATTTCAGCCAAAGACAGCGTCATTTTGAAAAATGGTTTGATCCGTTTACTGGATCCGAAGGATACCGTTTCGTTGAAATCCGACGCACGGCTGGTGGCGGGACCAAACGCTTACATAGAGGGCGGTCTCATAGCCCGCGCGGGTAAAGGCGACATGCTTTTTCCGTTTGGAAAAGATGGACTCTACCTTCCGCTTAAGATCTACAAAGTTCAGGCGCAGAAAATAACAGCTTCCGTGGACATGGCACCTCCGGCTCATTCAGCAGGACCCGGTGTTGACGCATTAATCGGTTTCCCCTATGCGTGGACCGTTGTCGGGAAAACCGCAACGGATACGGCAGGCTATGTGGAAATTAATTATCCCAACTCGTTACCGGTTGTGGGCAATCCTATTGTGGTTCGTGAAATACCCGGATCGGAATTCGCCAGCATGGGAGCAAGACATATTGAAGATACCGGAACCCGCACAACGGTGAAAAGTTACTCACGAAGATTAAATGGATTATTTACCATCGCGCAAGGATTTCCATCAGATCCAATAACAGATTCACTCGCCCTGGTAGCCGTTTACAATAGTACAGGAGGAGCAACCTGGATAAATAATACGGACTGGCTGAACGGGACAATCGATACCTGGGATGGTGTTACAATAAACGGACAAAGCATCACCGCGGTTGACCTTTCTAACAACAACCTGATCGGGCCCATAGCCGATCAGTTGGTAGACATCCTTTCGCTGCAAACCGTAAACCTTTCAGGCAATAAAATCACCTCACTTCCGGATTTTACCCTCAATCCTGAAATTACCTCCCTGAACGTGATGGATAACAATCTGGATTTTGCCTCCCTTGAACCGAATGCCTCCATTACGGGCATCAACTACATCATTCAGGGCAACCTGGGACCAGCGATTGATACTGCAATACAGGTAGGCACCCCGTTCGGGTTTACTATACCTGCCGGTGGAGTAAGCAGTCAATACCAATGGAAGCGCAATGGAGAAATTGTTCCAGGGGCGACCACCGCGACTTACCTGCTACCTGCTATTGGCCGTCCCACGATGGGAACCTATATGGCAGAGATCACCAATCCAAAATTACCGGGGCTAACATTGAAATCTGCAATCCAAAAAGTCCTAGCGTACGCGAATGTTTCCGGAAAATTATTTGCTGATGCCGGAATTCCTACCGGACAAGGTGAATTATCCCTTTATAGAGTACAACCCGGTGCCTTTACACGGGTTGGATCAGTTCCAGTACAAACTGATGGTTCCTATCTTTTTGAGAAAATTTTGTTGGACGATTATCAGATCCGTGGATTCGCCGACACGCTTACTTATGCGCACGCCCTACCCACCTATTACAAGAATACAATTTTCTGGGAAGAGGCAGATACGGTTTTTCTGGATAACAATGTCAATAACCTTGACATTGTTTCTCAGCTCGAACCAGGCCCTCCCTCTGGCCGTGGTTCCATCAGCGGATACTTGCAGGAAGATGATGGGACAGGACGAATCCATGATCCCGAAAAAAATAAACGTATTTCCAATGCCGGCGTTTCTGCCCGACGCGTCGAACGGACAGGTCGTAACAAAGAAGAGATCTTCACCCTGGTAGCTTACGTTTTCACCAATGAAGATGGAGAATTCACTTTACCGAATTTGCCCATCGGTGAATACCGGATTAATTTTCAGTATCCCGGTTATCCTATGGATGAAACATCTTTTACAACCATCTTAATCGGGACGGCCTTCGATTCGCAGGTAATCGTGGAAGCCAATGTTATTAACGATAAAATTAATGTCCGGAAACTCATTATTACCGGTCTATACGAGGCTGAATACTACCACGCAGAAGTTTATCCTAATCCTGCCGTAGATCATATTGATTTTAGATTTGGCTCAACCGTACGTGGAAGAGTAATTACGTTGTCTGATATGAATGGAAGGACCATACAATCAGTACACGCGGACTTGCAAGAAGTCAGTGTCAATGTGAAACCCTTCCGCAAAGGTCTGTACATTCTGCGGATAAAAGAAAATGGGGTTGAAGTAAAGTCATTAAAAGTAAGCATAGAGTAATATTTAAACACTGGCAGTAGCCTCGGCTCACACCCTATTACATAAAATATGAAACCTAAACTCTACAACAAATCATTTTTAGGAATGGCGTTCCTGCAATCAATTACCATCATAGCCATCTTATTCGGTTGTGGTGGAGATCCGGAACCCACCCTGACAGAAATTGAAAAAGTCACGAACCTTCTAACGGATAACGGCGGGAATTGGCAACCTGCATCATCATCAGGTGTGACCATTGATGGTGTAGATGTGACCACAGATCTATTTCCATCATTCACCATAACATTTCTTGACAATACCCTCACCACTACGGGCACCTCTCCTGTCTGGCTTCGGCAGGACACCTGGCGCTTCAAAGACCAAACGGCAAAGGTGATCATACGGAGACAGGATAATAAAGAAATAACCATTACTGAAATCTCGGCTACTCAATTGAAACTCACTTTAGAATGGGAGGAGACTACCACTGACGGAGGGCGTCAACATTCTCTTAAAGGCAAACATGAATTTGTATTAATAAAGTAGAATAAGCAAAGCGATACTGCAATACCTCAGGGAAAATTGTCCCAGATACAATCATGAAGACAGCATGCATCGCGATGTTGGAAACTTGAAACTTTAAAATGAAACGTATTAGCTTTTTTATTCTTTATGCGGGCTTAATATTTCAGACATGGTCTCAACCACTGCCTTCGCTATATGAAACGCTAGGAAAGCATTACATCGAAAATAATTTTCAGGCTTGCATTTTATTGGAAAAACAAGTGCAAACCTTTGCTCACAAAAGGCTTGATACTTTAGCATCAAATAGCTTTTTTTATCTGGGTGATGCTTTTAACCAGGTTGGGAACGTAGACAAAGCGCTTACGTTCTTTGAACTCGAAAGGGAAACCCTGTCTGCGCTTTCATTAACCGAGACCGACGATTACAGTAATTCATTGCACAATCTCGCTTACTTATACCTTCAGACAGGCAATTATTCCAAGGCGGGTCTTACAGCCGACGAACTTCTGATAACCGATAAAAAAATTTATAGCCCGACAGATGATAAGTTTCTTTTATCTGTACGCTATGTAGCGGATATCTATCTTCAGCTTGACCGCTTAAAGGAGACAGAAACTTTACTGTTAATCACCTTAAAAGCCCAGCCGAAGAATAGTGTCAGCCGCGCCGTGCTATTAAATAAACTAGGGGACCTTTATTCATATACAGGTGAGTTTACAAAGGCATCGAAGGCATTGTTAGAAGCTATTGATATCCTGGGTGAATCCTCAGGAGAAGAAACTTCCGATTATCTCAGCACAGCGATCAGCCTTGGCGTATTGTATATGAACCAGGGAAAGTATCCAGAAGCGGAGGAAATATTTGATGTTGCTCTAAGCAAAATGGAACAAAGTGAGATAGCCTATGCAGCCACTCTGAATAATCAGGCATTAGTACTTCAAAGCCTTGGCCAGATTGAAGGGTCTGAAAAACTTTTATTGAAAATAAAAACGCTTGACAGCCTATCAGTGGGTACTTCACATCCAGATTATGCCATTACGCTCTCTAACCTTGGACTGGTGTATGCTGATCTTGGAAAATTTATTGAAGCAACACAGGTCTTGTTACAATCGCTAGCCATACAGGAAAATAATCAGGAAGGGAATACCATTTCTTACGCCCGTAAGCTGAATAATCTAGCCAAAGTTCATCAAATGGCGGGCGTTCCGCAAAAAGCAGTTCCCCTATTCGAAAAAGCACTTGCCATATTCAAAAAAAGACTTGGGAAAGAGAGCCCTGAATATGCCACAACTGCCTACAATCTTGGCGTGGCTATCTGGAAAATGGGTGAACCGGAAGCCGGATTCCGATATTTAAAGTTATCAGCAAAAATCCGTGCAAAAGTGCTGGGGAAAAAGCATCCTAAATATGCAGAAAGCGTCCTGAAAATTGCAGAGTATGAATGGTATAAGAACGAGGTGGACAACGCGCAGCGGTCTTTCGGAGAAGTCTTTGAAAATTTTTACTACCAGATTGATGAAACTTTCCCGGTATTGACGGAAGAGGAAAAATCAAAATTCTATTATACAAACATCAAGGATTCATTCGACAAGTTTAATTCGTTTGCCGTAACACATCATCACGAAAACCCTTCGCTGAAAAAGGATGTTTACGATTACCTGATTAATACAAAGGCAGCGATCATGCTGGCAACTGAAAAAGTAAAAACCTCGATAAGATCCAGTGGAGATTCATCTCTTATACACCTGTTCGACGTTTGGCAATCGCAGAAAGAGCAGATTGCGAAGCTATACAGCACGAATCAGGAACAGTCAGCCCTGGATTCCCTTTTGCGATCCGCTAATATTCTGGAAAAAGAACTCACCCGCAAATCAGCAATTTTTGCCGGCCAGTTTATCAGAAAAAAAATATCCTGGCAGGAAATTCAAAAAACATTAAAATCCGGGGAGGCCGCCGTAGAGGTATTGCGATTTAAGAATTACAGCCCTTTGTCCGCAGGAGCGTTTAGCGATAATATTGGATATGCATTTTTGATTATTACTGAGCACACGAAAGCAGAACCCGAATTGGTTATTCTGCAAAATGGAAAAGAGTTGGAGACAAAGTTTCTTAAGTTCTACAGAAACAGCGTTCAATTCAACCTTTCAGACCCCTACTCCTATAAGAACTATTTTCAGCCATTGGCAGATTACCTCAAAAAAGAAAGTATCACGCGTGTTTTCTTTTCCCCTGATGGTGTTTTTAATCAAATAAATATCAACACCATCCAAAATCCATTTTCACAAAAATATCTTATCGAGGAATATGATATCCGCCTGGTTACCAATACGCGAGAACTTGTTGAGGGCAAAAAAACACTCAAAAATAATCAATCCTCTATCCTCATTGGTTATCCCAAGTTTAATTTAGATGAAGTTGAACTTTATCATCAAAACAATAAGCTGTCAACCAGAAGCAGTAATATCAGCACGAACCGCCGGGGCGGCTTACTGCGGTATATGAGAGGTGAAGGCGGTATTTCCCCGTTGCCAGGAACGCAAATTGAAATTCAAAAGATTTCCAAACTTTTTAGTATGGAAGCCAAGGTATTCATGGAAAATAAAGCGTCAGAGGCGACAGCTAAAAATGTCGAAAGCCCCCCAATTTTGCATATAGCCACACATGGATTTTTTTTGGAAGACGACACCGCCGGATCCGAACGAAGAAGCTACATCCCCAATCCCTTGCTAAACGCAGGTTTAATTTTGGCAGGCGCTGAAAATTTTCTTAAATCGGGGTTGCCCCTGAATGAATCTGGTGATGACGGAATTCTCACAGCATTCGAAGCGATGAATTTAAACCTTGATCAGTCTGACCTGGTAGTGCTATCTGCTTGCGAGACAGGGCTCGGTGATGTGAAAAATGGTGAAGGTGTATATGGCCTTCAACGGGCCTTCAAAATAGCAGGGGCCCGAAGCATTGTTATGAGCTTATGGAATGTTGACGATGAAGCCACTCAACAATTGATGGCATTTTTTTATGAGGCATTATTAAAATCCGGCGACCAACACCTGGCTTTCCGAACAGCACAATTAAAAGTGAAAGAAACTTACCCTACACCCTTTTATTGGGGAGCTTTTATCATGGTCGGCATTTAACCTGTCAACCATTAAAAAATATTTAAGCTAGCTGACCTCTTTATTCTTACCGAGAAAATAATAAAGAACGGGTCCGAGCACCGGTAGGAATATCACGGCTACTATCCACAGTATTTTTTTTTCCGTGTCTTTTCTGCTTTTCACAATATCAAAGATGACGACAATGTCTATAATGAGAATTATTAAGGAAATGAGCTTTGCCATATTATTGAATTAAAAAAATTTAGCATCGGTTACAGTTAGCCTTTTTTTAAACATATCCTAAACCTTATTACCCTTTCACCTGGTTTCCTAATTGCTTTCCAGTATCCTAAATAGTTCATCCAAATTTGGCGTGATGATGATCTCCGTTCGGCGATTTTTTTGCCTGCTTTGCTGAGAATCATTTATCGCCAACGGTGCATATTCACTTCTTCCTGATGCCGTAATTTGTTCCGGAGAAACGCCAGCCTTGGTTAATATCTTTGTAATGGAGGTTGCCCGCATCACGCTGAGGTCCCAGTTATCATTCATGTAGGTAGATTTTTTTGAAATTGGAACATTATCCGTATGACCTTCCACCATTATATTAATATCCTTTTGATCCTTAATCGCTTTTGCCAATTGTTGAAGTGCCGTTACACCCTTATTGTCAACCTGAATACTGCCACTGCCAAAAAGCAATTGTTCCGCCAGGGAAACGTAAACCTTTCCGTTTTTTACGGTAACGGAAATGTCATTTTCCTTAAAATTCAATAAAGCATTGCTGATTTTGTTCTTTAAATCCTGAACAGCCTTATCTTTATTTGCGAGGACTTGTTCAAGTTCCTTTACTTTTTTTTCACGTTCTGCTAAACTATTGCTTAAAGAGTCATTTAGGCTTCTGGTTCTTTCAAGATTTTCCTGAATGGCAAGCAGTTGCTCCTGTTGTTGGGCCATATCACGATTCAGCCTTCCACTATTGGTCAACAGATTCTTATAATTAGCGTTTAATTGGTCATGCTCTTTTTCTAAACGGGTTAGTTGTTGAGAACTTTTTCTCACGTCTATGCCCAAATTAGTTGTATCCTCTTTTAATTTTCGCAATTGGTCATTCAGATCCGCCAGGGTTGTGTTGGCCTGGTCCAGGGTGCTATTTCGATCTGCCAGATCAGCCTCCATTCTCACTTTTTGGGCGAGTAGATCGTCAAATTTCTTTTTTGAAACGCAGGAAGAAAAAATAACCAGAAGGAAGATAAATAAAAAAACTCGGTTCATAATTAAAAAAAGTATGGCTGCAAAGTAATCAAAAATCTTTTAAACTACTCCGCTATATTCTATATTGGTATCAGTTTGAATTAGGAATAATGCAAAAAGTTCATTTTCAGTATTTGACAATATGCCAATAACTTAACTCGAATCGCACCCAGTGCATAAATAAAATTTATCATTAACACATTAATTATGACTGGCATGTTACAAGCGGGAGCGCTAAAAAATAAAACGATCATTATTACTGGGGGAGGTACGGGGCTTGGCAGATCTATGGGTAAATACTTTCTTGAGCTGGGAGCCAACCTGGTTATTACAAGCCGCAAAAAACAAGTGATTGAGCAAACCGCCACTGATCTATCAAAAGAGACGGGGGGAAAAGTGCTTGCTGTGCCATGCGATGTTAGGAAATATGAAGAAATTGAAAATGTCATAACGAGCGCTGAGGCCGAATTCGGCCAGGTTCATGGAGTGTTGAACAATGCAGCGGGCAACTTCATCAGCCCAACAGAAAGATTATCCCATCGGGCATTCGACATTGTGGTTGACATCGTTTTAAAAGGAACCTACTATACTACCCTTGCCGCCGGAAAAAACTGGATTGCAAAAAAGCAGCCCGGCACATTTTTAAATATTGTTACTACCTACGCATGGACTGGCTCAGGGTACGTGGTACCTTCAGCATGTGGAAAGGCCGGAGTGCTCGCCTTAACCCGTTCATTGGCAGTTGAATGGGCAAAGTATAATATCAGGAGCAATGCGATTGCCCCTGGCCCTTTTCCAACCGAAGGGGCCTGGAGCAGGTTGTTACCCGGGGAACTGGTTAAAAAATTTGATCCTGCACTACGGGTTCCACTGAAACGGGTAGGCGAACACCAGGAACTTGCAAACCTCGCAGCCTATCTGATGTCTGACTTCTCTGCCTACGTCAACGGTGAAGTGATCACCATCGACGGAGGTGAATGGCTCCGGAACGGCGGGGAGTTCAGTCATCTGGAAGCTATACCCGACCAGATGTGGGATACGATCGAAAAAATGAGAGGAAAATAACTTTTCCTGACCCCCCGTCTTCGAAAGAGTCTCGCATTTATTAACTCGTCCATCATACCATAAATGGATGATTTGCTTCTGAAAAAAGAGCGGTTTTAATATTCCAGGAAATCTGAATGAAAATTTACATGATTTGAAAGAATCGTGGTAACATTCCGTAAAAAAGTTTAAGAGCTTTGGTGAAGCTAACAGAAAAGCTGTTGATAGATTATATAACCCACCCGGAATGATATGAAAAAAAAGATCCTCCTTTTTATCGGCATTACAATGTTTGCTCACAACGTCGGACTATTCCGACTATTGACCTATCAGACTACTGATCAAAAAAAATCTGCGTTACATGACAAAACGGCGATTGGTCTAGCAAATGGAAAGCGGACTTTTGAAAAATAATGAATCCATTCTTTTCACTTTCCTCAGCGGGAGAAATCAGAAAGAAAATATTCAAGGAAGTGACTATGAAACTTGGTAGTCAATGATTAAAACAAAAACACAGGTATGAATGCCCTTTTCACCATCGACATACAAAACCCAGGCCGGTATTACGCTCTGTTTTACTTCCTGGCTTTTCTTATAGGGTTAATCCTTCTTATAAAAGAGGGGCGGAAACGCAAATTCCCCGTTGTTCCCTGGTTGTTGGTCATAACCACCGCATTCTTGTTTTTTATGATCGGCAGTCAGGCTATTAAATTTAATGAAAAGGATTGGTTGCATGTTTTTCGGTTGGAAGCATTGGATCAGACCCCTGGACGGAGTGTATTAGGTGGTCTGCTACTCGTTGTTCCCGGGCTATTAATGGCCAAATATGCCTTGAAATTCCGCTATAATATGATGGACACCTTTGCATGGGTAATTCCCGTAGGCATGACTGTTCAGCGATTAGGATGTCTAATGGCAGGATGTTGTTATGGAAAAGTTACAACCATGCCTTGGGGTATAAAATATGGTGTTATGTCGCATGCTTTCCAGCAACACGCACACGAAAACCTCTTACCGGCTAGTACAAATTTTTCGCTGGCTATTCATCCAACACAGCTTTACGATATGATAGGCTGTGTGATCATCCTGTTAGTGCTCACGCGAATTAAAAAACATCTCAAAGTTTCTGGTAATCTATTTCTAGCCTCGATATTGCTCTATAGTATGGTGAGATTCGCCAACGAATTTTTTCGGGTACCCTCATCAGGCAACGGTCATTTTATGGGATTAACATTCGTACAAGTTTGTATCCTGTTACTAATCCCGTTATTAGTTTCGATAATTTTAGTTCGTGAAAAAAGAACTCGTGGTGACAGTGCCAATGAAAATGTGCCGTCAAAGGCAGGCCTCCATTACATGATCTATTTTATTTTCATCACTTTCTTGTTCCTTCTTTTTTCCCGCTGGCTGAGCCCGTTAGAAATCGTCACATTAAATTTGGTACTTCTTCCCACGCTTACTTTTATTGCCTGGCAGGTTTTTAAGTCAGTAACGGTTCCTAAAATGCGTTGGGTTACAGGGAGTCTGATGGCGGGCTCTATGGTAATGATGAGCCAGACCCTTCCAGAAAAATCCAAAAGTGACAGTACTAAAATTTCATACAATATTTTCAGCATGGGCACCTTTACCGGATCCAGTCAATTTGTTCATGAAAATCAGGATTGTTCTGGAAATGTGTTGTCGAACACTTATCTGAACAATGTCTACAAGGCAAATGCGCTTGGCATTTCAAGAGTTGTTCAGCAAAGCAGAAACAGAATAGTGCAGTTCGGTATTGACGGGTTTAGTGGAACGCACACGGAAGAAGTAGATGGCCAAAAAAGGAATGATATTGCCTTAAGGGGCATCCATCCATATTTTCAATATGACGCGAAAATATGGGGCTTTGGTTTTGGAATCCATGCCGGAAGGCTAAGCGCACTAATCCCCTATAATCTTAATACAAACAACCAAATAACATCAGTACGAAAAATGAGTTTTGCCCCATCCCTTTATTTTCGGGTTGGCTATATAAACCGGTTTTTTGGTGAGATGAAGTTGGCACAACAGTTCCCAACTAACTTTCCGTCTCTAGGTTTCCAAACTAATCTGGGTATTGGCTTTGGAAAAAATAATGGAGGTGCTTTCCGAATTGGCACGGCTTCTTTTGCCGGACTATTTTTAGCCCCCTCGTTTCCAGTAGGTAAAAACCTTGTGATAGAACCTTATCTTGGATTCTTTAACGGATTTGATGGACTTTGCCAGAAAGATCTTGGATTCTTTAACGGATTTGATGGACTCTACCAGAAAGAAACAAACTTCACGGGGGCATTCAGCGTTCGTTATAAATTTAACCTTAAGGATCAGATGCTTGATTTATGATGCCTAAGTTTTTCAAAATATTTGGATCCTTGGTAGGGTTTAATTTCATGTCCGCATCAATACAAACAGATTTCTTAAGTCTTCCCATGTACCCTCCCTTTTAATTAAAGAAATTCGTGTGATGCAAAGCAATCAACATCGGATACCGAAATGAGAATAATCCTTTCCAAATAAAACTTTTTAATGGAATGGAACGATCATAAAAAATCTATTTGCCTCTAAAAACTTTCATATGAAAACACCCAGTGTATGGCAAGTAACAATCGGGAAGAACTTAATGTTGTCAGCAATTATTGTTGTAATGTACATCAGCTGTCACCCTGTGGCGGCCCAAAACCGCGACACCACGGCCTTTTTCCAGGTTGAAACTGCCGATGGCAACGAGTATATCGGAAAAATTATTGATGAAGACAACGAAAAAATACGGCTCAAAACTGATAAGCTCGGTGAATTGACCCTACGCAAAATTGATATTCTCAAAATCAGCCCGGTCAATATAACCAATATAAAAAATGGCGTGTATTGGTTTGGAAACCCTCAGTCCACACGCTATTTCTGGTCACCAAATGGATATGGTTTGAAGAAGGGTGAAGGGTATTATCAAAACATTTGGGTGCTTTTTAGTCAATTCAGCGTTGGAGTAACGGATAACTTTTCGTTGGGAGGAGGTTTAGTCCCCTTATTTCTTTTTGGCGGTGGTTCAACCCCGGTTTGGCTTACCCCAAAAGTTTCGATCCCCGTACAGAAAGATAAATTCAATATCGGAGTGGGGGGATTGTTTGGCACTGTTCTGGGAGAATCGAACACCGGGTTTGGCATAGCCTATGGATTAACAACATTCGGGAGTCGTGACAAAAATCTTAGTTTGGGTTTGGGGTATGGGTACGCTAACGGGGACTGGGCCAACACCCCTACCATTACATTTAGCAGCATGATCCGCACAGGGCAACGCGGCTATTTCCTGACGGAAAACTATTACATCGGAACGGGCGATGCCTATTTGGTCTTGCTGTCGATGGGAGGAAGAAGAATTATTAAAAAAGCTGGGCTCGACTTTGGCGTCTTTATCCCCATTGCTAAAGATGTGGATAACTTTATCGCTATTCCCTGGTTAGGCCTTACAGTTCCTTTCGGGAATACCCAGAAGAAATAATATCAAGTTGGCGCTAGTTTGATCAACGCATAATATTGAAGGTTCTTCTTTAACAACGTTGTATCTTTGCTTCGCAGTCAAAGCAACTCGATGCAGCACTCTATTGACAAATCGCTATCCGAAAAATTGGAGGAACGAAAAGTTAAAAACATTTGGCGCTCCTTACCGGTTCAAAATAAGCCGATTGATTTCACTTCGAACGACTACCTTGGCCTCGCTCAATCCGAGGAACTATTCCATGCAATTCAACGAAAGATTGAATCCTTTCCAAAAACAAATGGGGCAACCGGTTCGCGACTGCTATCCGGTAATTCGTTGTACATAGAACAAGTAGAAAAAAAACTTGCGCATATTTTTGGAAGCGAGGCCACCCTGATTTTCAATTCAGGGTATTCGGCCAACCTCGCGGTACTTTCTTCAATTCCCCAGAAAGGGGATACCATTATATACGATGAGCTTGCTCACGCATGCATCAAAGACGGCGCAAGACTTAGCCTTGCCAAACGTTTTAATTTTCGGCATAATGATCTCACTGATCTGAAACAAAAAATAAAACATAGTCAGGGAAAAGTTTTTATTGCCGTGGAGTCTGTTTACTCGATGGACGGTGATGAATGCCCGCTGTTAGAGCTCACTTTACTGGCTGAAGAATACGGTGCTTCCATAATCCTTGATGAAGCTCATAGCACCGGGGTAATGGGAAAGAACGGAAGTGGATTAGCGGCGTCACTGGGTAGTCAAGACAATATAGCGGTGCGCATTTATACCTTTGGAAAAGCTATGGGCATACATGGCGCCTGTGTTTCAGGTTCAGAAGTTTTGATCAATTACCTTATTAATTTCGCCAGGCCATTTATTTACACCACCGCGCCTTCACAGCATAGCGTTGCGTCCATTGAATGTGCTTTTGATTATTTGTCTGCTAACCCAAGCTTGCAGCAAATCTTAAGTGGTAAAATCAGACTTTATCTCTCCGGCTTACAAAACCTGCAAAATCGAACTTCAAGTCAGTCCTCCATTCAAACGGTGATCTTCCCTGGTGTTCAAAAAACGAAAAATGCTGCGGCCATTTTACAGAAAAAAGGTTTTGATGTCCGTCCTATCCTTTATCCAACTGTGCCGAAACAAACTGAACGATTAAGGATTTGCCTTCATACTTATAATCATGAGGATGAAATTACCGCTTTGACGGATGCCCTCAATGAATTGGCCTGACTGTTTTAATAGGCTATCTTTCGGATGATGAATTATTTTGTGACAGCCATCGGCACCGACAGCGGTAAAACGCTGACTTCCGCTATCCTTTGTGAAGCTTTGCATGCGGATTATTGGAAACCGATTCAGGCCGGTCTTCCGCGCGATACGGATGTCGTGAAGAACCTGATCAGTAACAAAAGCACCGTCTTTCACCCGGAAGCACATCTATTAAATACGGCAGCCTCACCACACGCAGCAGCCAGGATAGATAAAATAAATATAAAATGTCATAACATACGTATTCCGAAAACGGAGAATACATTAGTAATTGAAGGCGCTGGAGGTTGTCTTGTTCCTTTGAATGATGAGGAACTTGTGATTGATTTGATTGATCTATTTGAAGCCAAAGTAATCCTTGTTTCCAACCATTATCTGGGAAGTATTAATCATACCCTACTTACCGTAGAAGCAATACAAAAAAGAAATCTGTCTGTTAAAGGGATAATTTTTAATGGCACACGCAATGAGGAATCGGAGCGTATTATCCTGAAGCATTCAAAAATGAAGTGCCTGTTGCGCATTGACAAAGAATTGGTGATCAGCAAAGAAATTATTCAAAAATATGCAGCCTTATTAAACAGAAATTGGAATGACTGATCTTCAAATCCTTGACCGCACCAATATATGGCATCCGTTTACGCCGTTACAAGGGGCCGATGATCCTTTGGTGATTACTTCCGCGGAAGGCGTCTATCTGAAAACCGCCGATGGCCGCCAGATCATCGATGCCATATCGTCCTGGTGGGTGAATCTTCACGGGCACTCTCACCCCTCTATTGCAAAAGCTATCGCCGACCAGGCAACAAAATTAGAACACGTAATTTTTGCAGGTTTCACACACGAACCCGCTATTAAACTCTCTCGAAATTTACTGAGTATCCTTCCACCGCAGATCACGAAAATTTTTTTTTCTGACAATGGTAGCACCGCTGTTGAGGTCGCTTTGAAAATGACCTTCCAATACTGGTTTAACAAGCAGATAAAAAAAGATAAGGTCATTGCTATTCAAGGTGCTTACCATGGCGACACCTTTGGCGCCATGTCTGTGGCTGACCGGAGTTTATTCACCGAGCCGTTTTTCCCTTATCTATTTGAAACAACCTTCATAGACTTTCCCGGACCTGAAAACGAGGAAGAAGTTTTAAGGCAATTCAAACAACTCGTCGAACAAAAAAATGTCGGGGCTTTTATTTTTGAACCTCTTGTACAGGGTGCTGCAGGAATGCGGATGTATTCCGCCCCATTGCTGGATTCACTAATCTCACACGCCCGAGAATATGAAGTAATTTGTATTGCGGATGAAGTTTTCACCGGGTTCGGAAGGACCGGAAAAAACTTTGCTGTGGATTATCTCGAAAATAAACCCGATATCATCGCGGTTTCAAAAGGCATTACCGGAGGTTTCATGCCCCTGGGGGTTACGGCTTGCTCCGCCAAAATTATCGCTGCCTTTGATTCCCCTGACCTGACAAAAACATTCTTTCATGGCCACTCCTATACCGCCAATCCACTTGCCTGCGCAGCAGCGAATGCAAGTTTCGAGCTATTAAAAGATGAGCATTGCCAGAAAAGAATTACAGATATCTCTGAAAAACAAAAACAGTTCGCTGAATCTCTCAGTGGAAATAAAAAAACTGCAGCGGTAAGATCTTTGGGAACGCTGCTGGCGATTGAATTAATCAATGATGAGAAAACTGGTTATGAGAATTCGCTTAGAAAAAAAATATATCGCTATTTCCTCGATAAAAATATATTACTCAGGCCGCTCGGTAATGTATTCTATTTGCTGCCACCCTATGTAATAACCGATAAGCAACTCGCCTATATTTACAAAACGATCGAAGATTTTTTATCGATCGACCCGCCTATCAGATAAACTGGCTTAAACAAAACTTCCCGAAAGTGCTAAACTTTCGGGAAGTAATTTTACTAAAAAAAGATGTTAAGTCTCCTACTGTCAATAGCTATAGGCGTTTTGTTTATTCTTTAAATTTATGCGACCTCGTTGTACCAAACATATAGTGCACGCCTAATTGAACACCCACTAAAAGATTTGCGCGCTGTCCAAAAAGACCGGCGCTATCGCCGCTTTTTATTCTTTCTATTAGGTCACCATTTCGCATATCGGTCAGGCTATACGTGGCACGGATTTGAGTAGTTAAAAACAAATGCTTTGACAAGTCGATATCAAGACCAAAAGCACCGGCAATTGAGAACTCTGTATTTTGAAAATCGTTCATTTGTTTTGTGAATATATCGCGGGAAGGAACATCACTTGGTAATGAGTAAGTCGTACCATCCGCGCTGGCAACCGCTGTCGGAAATTCCTCCTGAATAGTTGCGAAATCCATACCCTCCGGAATTGCGAATGTTCCCGCGCTGGCTTCAAGGGATTCTCTTGCATCTGTGAGCAGTGAAAGTTGAGGGCCCAGATTAAAATTGGCACGCGCTCCGCCGCTTCCGCCGCTCATGAATCTGAACAACATAGGAATTTGCAGATAGTCCAAAGAGATTTTCCGCTGGCCCTTTATTTGCTGAGCGGCATCTATCATATCATAAATTTGTCCTTGTTTGGACTTAATACCCTCTAACGAAAGGCCAAATTTTCTTCCAAAATCCACACCGAAATTAAAACCTATGGGTGCAAACTGATAGGTGTAGGTAGAGTTATACCTCGGATCTTCGGATAAACCTTTATCCAATACAAAGGTTGCATTCACCGCGGTGGTGGCACCGAGGTGGACCTGAACTATTTGAGCGCTACCTGTCGTAACAGCAAAAATACTGAGACACACTATAACGAGTCGTTTCATAAATGGTTTGGTTGTAGGTAAATACTTTACGAAAGGAAAAGTAACCAATTTACGGGACAAGTGGCTGTATCGTCAATATTTTGTCATGTATGAAAAAAACGTAAGATTGATCGGAATTGGCCAGGCGAAGCTCAATTGCAGTACTTTCAAGCGGTGGGCTCGTTAACAGATTACCATTACCGTCATACACATACGATAGTTCCTGAAGCCTGTCTGTAAGCGAAATAAAGGTTTTTCCAGTCCCATAATGATAATATTTAATGTCTACATTCTTTTGCCCGATCGATTCATTGGAAATGATCATTTTGCCCGCTTCATCTGAAATGGATAACTGCTGGGAATCATGTTGTAAAATGAGGTAAGATTTATTTGATCTCTCTGGAATTAAACTGAATTCCGCCCCCACCGAAGCCCTCAATAATGTCTCACGGTTTTCGATTTTTCCTTCCGGGTTAAACTTCACTCTATAGCCATCGCGTGTTACCACTACAAAAAATGTATTCGAAACATCCGAGCCCATCTCAAGAAAATAATCTCCCTGTGGTCTTCCCTGAAGGTTTAAAGGAAAATTTTTCAGCATCTCACCACGCCGGTTATACAGATTGACAAATCCATCTTTCCTAAGTGCTATTATGTAATCCTTGCCTTTTATGCGGTGATGGGCAGGAGGAACAAGCAACTCTTCACCGACCTCACACGGAGACCAGCCCTCCAGGTTCTGTCCGGATTTATCGAACATCCATAATTTGCCATCGCTTTCACTAACCAGGAATCGGTATTTTTTACTGCGATCGTAATCAACGACAGAAAGCTGCCGGATATTTTTTCCTTTAAGATTCACTGGATAGGGTGATACATAATTTCCGAGTCTGTCAATTATGTGAATGGCATCCCTTGTGGCAAAAATGTATTGGAGCTTGCCGTTATTAAAAAAATCGATCTGATCAATATCACTTGTTATCTGATCGCCTAAGGAAATTTTCCATATTATTTTACCTTCCATTGATAACAAGCTAATATTGTTTAAGGAATCCTGAATAAGAATTTCATTCGCCCGGCTAACATGGCTCCTGAAAGCATGGAGTCTATGAATTGACTGATTGAAATGAACTACATTTTTTCGGGATGACGAAGTGAATGCAACCGCCGGTTTTTCCTTGGCGTGATTGATAGTGATATTGGTATAAAAAGTATTGTTCAAATGGCTGAATTGAAAGGCTGTCATCTGAACGGACTGTAACAGGTTAAGGTTGTCTCTCACAAATTGCCTCCAGCGAGGCTGTAGCTTTGGCATCAATACATTCCATACTTTTGGGGTGTTAATAAATAAACTCACATTGGATTCCATTAAAGTAGATTCCAGAAATTGGTTTTTTGAAACAGATTTTCCCCAGATATCTTCTTCTTCAATATCTTCAAGCACAAGTTTTAATTCTTCGAGGTTATCACCCATGACAATGATATTGCCAAAGGATGAGTAATAGGTATGGTCAAAACCCTGGACGAGTGGCCAGAATAATTTTTCAGGAAACCGGTGCAGAGGAATTTCACGAATAATATAATTTGAAAATCGCTCATAAAAAATGGTGTCAACACTGAGCTTATCGGATATTGCATTTAACCTGCTGAGCCAGATGTCGCGTGTTTTAGTTTCAATCATTAATATTTTAGAAAGCCTCTTATTGTTTGTTCCATCGACCTGACAAACTCCAATCTCGTTAGCCACTTCCCTGAACAGATCCTTCCACTCGAATTTTAATAAAGTTGAAAGCTTGTTTAAAGTATCCTGCAAATGAGGCCTGTAGCCAGAGACAAAACGCTGAAGATCATCATGGAAGCCAGCACCGTCGTTAACACCATAACTGGTAAATGTAATGGCTCGGTTAGGAACGTAATTTTTTAAACTGAATGAAACGGGTGATTGATTGCGGAAGATGGACAAAAAGTATTTCGAATACGCCGCGCTGTCAAGACTGAATCCGTTAAGCACCAGACTATTGTTTACAGACTTGATATCCAGCAACGCGGATTTACCCATCGCGTAGGGTATTGCATCGGCGGGCATGAAGATCGAAAGCCAATCAGAAAATTTTTTTAGTTGTATATGCACATTTCCGCCATCGCCGGTGATCCTCGGTAGTTGTTTTACTTCTGGATTTGCCGTGCGGAAGTTGGCCTTTCCACGATAGGTCCTGATTACGTCTTCGAGTAAAAAAGGGGTGAAGCTTCCGATCCAAACATCCTCAATGATGACCCATGAGAAAGAATGCTTTTTTAAACTTACCTCATGTATTTTAATGGTATTGAATTCTCTTTCCGAATACCGGTAATTTTTTAAAGTTTCGAAACGCGAAATCTGCTGAAAAATGCTTTTTGCATTGGGCAGATAATAAATGAGATCAAAGTCATCTTTCCTGGTAATATGCGCTGAAACCAAAAGACCCTCTCGTTGATTGATAATAGCGTTTAGTTTACTATTGAGAGAATCAACCGGTTTTGTGGTATAAGATGCTCGTTCAACCAAATTCCAAAGTGTGCTTTGCTGCATCAGTTCGATGCAGCTATTACAAACATCCTTTTCATATACCAGGATGGTTTCTGCAGGCACAAGATCCCATGGATTAAGGGGGTCTTTCAGGACCACTTTTTCATAAAAAAAATATCCACCAGCCACCAGGGCCAATATGCCAACCGTAATGAGTAATGGAATTTTTTTCAAATGTATGGCTACAGATTTCCGACAAGATACGCAGTTGGGTGTGCACTGTCAACGTAAGACATTGCGCAGTCCGCTTGTCAACAGTCATAGTCAACCATCACACTTAACGGATAGACCGGGATTTATAGTCTTCAAATTGGAGACTTTAAATGATTGGTGATTGCATGCTGCGGACTTGAAGCTTTCAGCTTTTTCCGGGCAATAAAAAAAGCGTCGTCCCGATAGCTATCGGGAGGGAAGAGGTGTCCCCGGGGCATTCACCTATGAGTATGGGCAATAAAAAAGCCCCATCGGTTAGGATGAGGCTTTAGAGTAAAAAATAGGCAACGACTTACTCTCCCAGGTGTTATCCTAGTACCATCAGCGCTGGCGGG
>JBDSIM010000273.1:0-8253 GCA_039917935.1 Cyclobacteriaceae bacterium
TGCATTCAAAGCGGTGGTTGAGAAACTTAAATAGAATCTTTAAGATCAGTATATGAAAGGGGCTTTTGCCCCTTTTTTGTTTTTCCTCAGTTTTCTTTATATTCGAATGATATTTTTTTACCTAAAACTAAGGTTTGTAAGATTTTTTGTTAACTACTGAAGCGGGTGTTCGTGAAGTTGCCCCCATATTGTTAACTTTCAAGTTCCAAAAAGCCGGATATGTTGAAACAACCCCTTGAAATCGGGGAACTGGAAACGCCTCTACCTGAAGTACTCGCTGACGTTGAGCTGCGAGGAGGAAATCCATTTCCCGGACTCCGGCCTTTTACAATTGATGAATGCCACCTCTTTTTCGGGCGTGAGGGTCAGGCAGATGAAATCCTGGTAAAGCTTTCTGAAAACCGGTTTGTAACGGTGATGGGTTATTCCGGAAGTGGTAAATCATCTTTGATGTATTGTGGCCTGGTGCCCGTGCTTTACGGTGGGTTTATGACCCAGACCGGTCCGAATTGGAATGCGGTAATTACCAGGCCTGGTGGCTCTCCCCTCAATAATCTGTCAGAATCTATCGTCGATAATTTAATCTCTAATAACCGGATTTCGGAAGGTGACAGGAGGATTCAGATAGCCATTATCAATTCGGTACTCCGAAGTGGTCCACAGGGACTCATCGAGGTTTCAAAATATCTGCAAAACCAGAAAGGTGAAAATATTTTCTTTCTGGTTGACCAGTTTGAAGAATTGCTGCGCTATCGGGAAAAATCCGGAATACAGGGCGCCCCGGATGAAACCCAGTTATACGTAAATCTGGTTTTGAATGCTGTGGCTCAAACCGATGTACCAATTTACGTGGCGCTCACAATGCGATCTGATTTCATCGGAAATTGCTCCATATTCCCCTCTTTAACCGATCTGATAAATCGCAGCAACTATCTGGTGCCCCAGATGACACGCGAGCAGAAGAAGATGGTCATTGAAGGGCCTGCTGCCGTGGCAGGAGGAAGAATATCCCAACGTTTGGTAAAACGGCTGTTAACGGATGTTGGTAACGATCAGGATCAGCTGCCCATATTGCAGCACGCACTGATGCGCACATGGGATTATTGGGTGGCTAACCGCGAACCTGGAGAACCCATTGATATCCGGCACTACAATTCTGTTGGAAAGATATATGAAGCATTATCGCAACACGCGAATGAAGCCTATGATGAATTGACCACGCGTGAAAAGGAGATCACTGAAATCCTTTTCAAAACAATTACTGAAAAAAATCAGGATAATAAAGGCATGCGCCGACCCGGAAGGTTAGGGCTGGTGGCCCAGCTTGCCGAAGCCGAAGAACAGGATGTAATTCATATTGTTGAGCAATTCAGAAAACCAGGCCGTTCGCTTCTAATGCCTGGTGCAAATATTCCCCTTACAGCGGATTCCATGATCGAACTTTCGCACGAAAGTTTGATGCGTATCTGGAAACGGTTAAACACCTGGGTGGAGGATGAATTTGAGTCAGCGCAAATGTATAAACGGTTGTCGGATGCGGCGGCGATGTATCAGATCGGAAAAACTGGTCTGTGGCGTCCGCCAGATCTTCAGCTGGCATTGAACTGGCAAAAGAAACAGAAACCCACGCGCGAATGGGCGCAGCGTTATGACGAAGCTTTTGAACGGGCTATTGTTTTTCTGGATACCAGCCGGATTACCTATGAGGCTGAATTAAAGAATCTGGAAATGATGCAACTGCGGGTCCTTCGCAGAACCCGCGCAACGGCAGTTATTCTCGGGGCCGGTTTTATCGTTGCGATCGTTTTCTTTTTGCTTTCCTATATTCAGAAAATCAGGGCTGATGCGCAGACATTGCTGGCGCAACAGGAAAGGGTTGAAGCAGATAAACAAAGAAATATTGCTGAACAACAAACGGCACTGGCTGTTGACAATGCCGAATTAGCGAAATCCAGACAAGATTCCCTGGCGGCCAAATCTGAGGCACTAAATCAGGCTTTAAGTCGGGCGGAGCAAGCTCAGTTACGAACAGAAGAAGCGCTTTTAGAAGCTAACTTTCAGCGGCAAAGGGCCGAAGAAGAAAAGGGTATTGCGAAAGATGCATTGGAAAGCTTCAGGGTAGAATATAACCGTGCAGAGGCAAACTACAAAGATGCCCGTCGCCAGTATATTTTAGCAATAGCCCAATCGTTGGCGGCAAAATCTGTTCAGGAAAGTGATGACAATGACCTCGCTGGTCTTTTGGCCATGCAGGGATATCATTTCCATCGCCGTTATGAAGGACGGACGTATGACCCTTATGTTTATGAAGGTCTTTACAGCTCTCTGACGAAAGTCAATGGGGTCTCCTACAATGCGATTAAATCACAAGGGCCTCCGCATGTGCACATAAAATCTCTTGTGCTAAGCAATAAAGACAATGGCTTTTACACCTCCGGGGCTGATGGCAGGATCATGCAAGGGAGCTTTACGGAACTGACCAGTAGAGCAACACCTTTTTCAAACCCTTATCCAAGTAAGGTAATTGCGGTGAGTGGTGACGAAAATTATATTGTGAATGGAAGCGATTCTTCTTTCGTTCAGATATACAACCTGAATGATCGCTCGGGTAAGCCATCCTCTATTGTGAGAAATCTCCAGGGGTCGACCAATGATATCGTATTCTTACCCAATCAAAACACTTTTATTGTATCAAGTGCTGGCCGCACATTAACTTCAGTGGATGCCGTGAGCGGGCAAAGCAGTTGGTTAATTACGCTTCCATTTGAATTGAAAGCAATCGATATAAGTCCCGACGGGAAAACGTTGGCAGGTGCTTCGTGGTCTGGGAATATAATCCTTCTTAACCTGACTGATAACTCTTATACAACGCTGACAGAAGAAAATCAGACACGGATGTTGTCCGTTCGATTTACGTCAGATGGTGGTCGACTGGCCTATGGGGGCGAGGACAAAGTCAATAAGAGAGGATTTGTGAGGCTCTATAATTTGAATACAAAAGAAACGCGCAATTTTTCAGGCCATAAGGCAGGGGTTAACGATATTGAGTTTAGCCCCGACGGAAAATTAATGGCAAGTGCGGGAGCTGACAAGCGGTTGCTCATGTGGGTTCTTGACAATCCTGGTGATCTTCCTATTACCATGCAGAACAACAGCGGATTTATATGGGACATTTCCTTCACTAAGAATTCAGACTATCTGATAGCTGCCTGCAGTGAGTCTGAAATCAGAGTATGGCCTACAAATCCGTCCTTGCTCGCTGAAAAAATTTGTCCTCAGTTAAAAAGAAATATGTCAAAGGATGAATGGGTAAAATACGTCGGTGTACAAACCGATATACCTTATGAACCAACCTGTGTGGGATTGTTGATCAATGATTTTTAAGTATGGGGAGATTGTACAGGAAGATTTTAGTGGTTGCTCTGCTGATACCAACCCTGGGTTGGTCTCAAAAGGAAGACTGCGAACAAACCATTGCACGGGCAACGGATGAATTCAATGCCGGGCATTTTTACAGTATTCCCGCCATCCTGAATGAATGTTTAAAAAATTTTTCAAGGGAACAAAAACAACGTGCATTTTTGCTCTTAACGCAAACGTATTTGTTGCTTGACGATCCCATTGGAGCCCAAAGAAGCTTCCTTGAAATTTTAATGGCAAATCCTGAGTTTATTCCAGATGAACAGTTGCACGTGATCGATATCGTTTATCTGAGCAAAAGATTTACCGCAACACCGATTTTCTCCTGGATGGTAAGCGCAGGGTCTAACGTATCCCCTGTTAGGATTATCCGGGAAATTGAGGTTGCCGCAACCTACGTAAATCAAAAGGCGAATGAACAATATAACCTAAAGCCTGGCTACCATATTGGGGTTGCAGGAGAGTATAGTTACCATGATCATTATACCCTTAGACTGGGCATTGATTATCTCAATACGGCTTACAGATCACTGTCTGAACATTTTGAATTTGACACGAAAGAGTTTGTTGACCGTCAAAACTGGATAAATTTCCCGCTGTATGTAGGCTATGCTGATCATATCGGCAAATTCCGCCCCTACGGATACGCTGGTTACTCGCTGGCCCGCATGCTGAGTGATCGCGGTTCTATAGCCCTGGAAAAAGTGACGTCAAGGGTCGAGGAAGATATTAATGGTGAAAAGATAGTGAAAGAAAAGTTTGGCGTTAGCAGTCCTAACTTGAATTTGGTTGATAGTCGTAACAAAATTAATCAATCGTTAATTTTTGGAGGTGGATTGAAATATAAGATCGGGCTTGACTTTGTCTTCGCGGAATTGCGTTATAGTGTAGGACTAAAAAATATTACCAATACAAACAGGCTCTACGGAAATTATACTTTTGATCAAAAATCGGACGAATATGTTAAATCTTTCGAACCACCGAGTGCCTATACACATGTGGATGATTATTTTAGACTGGATAATCTTTCAGTTTCTTTTGGTTTTCTTCGTCCGCTTTATAAACCCAGAGAGTTGAAAAGGGCCAGAACAAAAGGAGTACTACGGAAAATGAAAAAATCTAAATGATGCGCAGGGCTGCTATTATCTTGATTGTGATCACTCCGCTTTTTTCAGGTTTATTTTCTTGTGATACACAACGCAATATTGAAGATCCCGACCTCCAGTATTTTGTAAAATATTATGGGGGAGATGGAAACCAGAGAGGGGTGGACATGATTAACCTGAATGATGGTTCATTTTTGCTGCTCGGAAATTCCGAAGGTAATTCACAAACTGACATTTCAGATATCTACGTGGCAAGAGTTAATGCCGAAGGGGATATTATTTGGGAGAGAAAGTTCATCGCAGATATCTCGATGGCGAAAGACATAGAACCCACAAAAGATGGAAATTTTATCATTCTGGCAGACTATCAATCTGCAATCGGCTCTCAGATGGAGGGCAAACTAATTAAAATTTCTCCGGATGGTGTAATGTTGGATAGTGTTTTTTTTGGAGAGATCGCCAATGATTATAGTAAAAGTGTTACGATTCTGGATGATGGGGGATTTATTGTTTCAGGAACTACCGAACTCACTGGAACATGGGCAGACTCCGGCAATCCGGACCCTGATCTTGGAGATTTTTTTAACCGTCGTTTTGATTTGAATCTAACTGAGTTAGTGACTTTAGGAGAATGGTCACCGGTTTCACCCGGATTTGGGGGTAAATTGGATGTCGCAGTTAAGACCATCCAAAAGCCTGGAGAATTTTATGTTTTTGGATATTCAAATACGGAATCCAGAAATAACCCCAATAACAAGTTGGGGTTGACTTATTTTAAGCGGACTGAAGAAGGTACCGGGGGTAATATTTTCTACCCTGATAACGCCCCGGGGGAGGATAACAAAGATGTAGAAATTTATTTTGTTGAGCCGGTATCCCCTGCGTTGGGAGATGGTTTTATTATCATCGGATCTTCAAAGGACAATTTTGGTGTTTCTGATATTTTTATAGCGAGAATGAGAGAAAATCTTGTCTTTGGAGAGAACGATCCAACTTTTTTCGGCCCTTTAAGATTAAGCCGGGATATTAGAGGTGTTTCGGCAACGAGTTCCCTGACAGGGACTGTTGGTTTCATTTTGCTTGGTGATGAGGTGAGAAGCACGGGAGCCCGGAATATCTGGGTAACCAAGATTGACCAAAGCCGCACGGTGATTTGGTCATCTACCTTCGGGTCTGAATCAGAAGATGATTCCGGTGCTGCAGTAGCAGAATTGCCCGATGGAAAAATTTTAATACTGGGCACAATGGGTTTGGCCGATAATCAATATAAAATGGCCCTTATTAAGATGAATCCTCAAGGGCAACTATTAAAATAGCGGGGATAAAACAAGTTACTTTACAAGGTTACCTAATCGATAAAATGACCATATATCCTATGGTTGGCTGCTAATTTGTCAAATGAGAAGATTGTATCGGTTAATCCTTTACCTGAGTTTGTTTTTTTGCTCCTTCCTTCTGGTGGTCAATACTTCTTTTGGCCAATGTTCTATCACAAATCTCAATTCCACCTATTGTACTGATGAGGCCATCGTAACATTAGCCAGTTCTCCGGCAGGGTTAACTTATTACAGAACTGGTTCAAATTCAGCAATAACCCAATTTGACCCTTCATCGGTAGGTGTCGGGACCTATACGGTAGTTGGTGTAAACCCAACTGTTCAAACTTATAATGTAGTAACTACAGGCACTTTTGCCCCAATTGCGGGATCTGGAACAGGTGTGACAGGCCTGGGGAATAACACGTTAAGTGGGAATATTACAATTCCCTTTAACTTTTATTTGTTTGGTACAGCAAGAACAATTTTTAGGATTTCTCCCAATGGATATATTGATTTTGGGACTTTCACATCCGTGGATAATCCACCGAGTCCTTCCCCTGATACTGGTAATCCGAATGAAATAATTGCCGGAGCGTGGACAAATTTGGATCTTAGTGAAGGTGGAACAATCGATTATTTTACTTCAGGAGCCCAACCATATCGTAGATTCATTATAAATTTTAATGCTGTTGAATATGATGGTGCCTCCACCAATACCGTGTCCTTTCAAATTCAGTTGCATGAATCGACGAACATTATTGAAATCCATTCTGCCTCCATTCAATCAAATGGAAGTTCTAACCGTTTTCAGGGAATAGAAAATAGTGTAGGAACGGTTGCCTATTGGGTCCAATCCCCCAATAGAAACTCCACTGATTGGACTGCTACCAATGACTTTGTCTCGTTTGTTCCTACATGTTTAGACATAAAGACAGTCACGGTTAATGCTGTTCCCAGCAATTCGCTTACTGTTTCTCCAGCATCAACCACTATTTGTTCGGGAAATTCGGTTTCAGTAACCATCAACTCCGCCCAGCCGGGAGTTTACTACCAACTCCAGAATGATGCGGACAATACTCCTTTGAGTGGTTTGTTTGGTGGTACTGGTGCAAACCTAACCATCAGCAGTGATGCTCTTTCTGCCAACACGACCCTCAAAGTGTATGCAGTGAATGCTACAACCCTTTGTGATTTGTATCTCACAAATAAAGTTGTGGTTACAGTAAATCAATCCCCAACTACTTCTGCCGCTGGCCCGGATCAATCTAAATGTAATAATGGAAGTTTTACCCTGGCAGCCAACAATCCTGTTACGGGCATGGGTGCATGGACAGTTATAGGCGCAGCCAACGGGGCAGTTGTCACAACACCCTCCGCCTTTAACAGCGGTGTTACAGGTCTCACTGCCGGAAATAGCGTAACCTTGCGCTGGACTATTTCTAACGGTGTATGCACAGCCAGTACCGATGACGTTGTATTGACTAATAACGCTACACCTCCTGTTGCCGCGGCCGGACCTGATATCATTCAATGTAACAACGGGATATTCACCATGGCGGGCAATCTGGCCTCACCAGGTACGGGATTGTGGACAATACAATCAGGTTCCGCTATAATCACCAATGATGCATTAAGGACTACAACAGTTACCGGAGTTATTGCAGGCAGCGGAAATGTGGTTTTACGCTGGACAATTACGAATGGAGCCTGCGCTACAACCTTTGATGAACTTCTGATCAGAAATGAGGTTCCCCCATCTACATCAAGTGCAGGCCCTGACCAAAGCCTTTGCAATACCAGTAATTTTACTTTAGCTGCCAACACACCCGCTTCTGGAACTGGTGCATGGAGCATCATCAGTGGGGCGGCCACTATAACTACCCCGGCATCTCCAACATCTACGATTACGGGGGTTGGTGCTGGCGCCAGCGTAACACTTCGTTGGACAATTACGAATGGAACCTCTTGCGCAGTAAGCACCGATGATGTTGTCATTACGAATGGATTAACACCCCCAGCCTCCAATGCGGGACCTGATATAATTCAATGTAATAGCTCTGTATTTGTCATGGCCGCGAATAATCCTGTCTTTGGGACAGGATCGTGGTCATTGATTTCAGGAGTTGCTACGATAACAAATACACTTTCCCGTACCACTACTGTCACAGGCGTTACCGCAGGTAGCGGGAACGTGGTACTTCGATGGACCATTAACACCGGTTGTTTGCCGCAGTCAACTGACGAGGTTACCATTCGAAATGACCAGGCTCCTACAACGGCAACCGCAGGACCCGATCAGAATATTTGTGGCACGAGTGCCACCTTAGCTGCAAACGCACCGGTGACCGGTACGGGAGCGTGGAGCATCATCAGTGGCGCGGGAGGCAGTTTCGTATTGTCCACTAACC
>JBDSIM010000274.1:0-11253 GCA_039917935.1 Cyclobacteriaceae bacterium
TTGCCAGAGATATCGTCCAGGCCATAATAGAAAAAATGCATGCGTAAAATTCTTTTCATCTTCATGTTAGGCTTTCCCCTGACTGGTTTAACGCAGGAGTTGAAGTGCGCGGTAACCATCAATGCATCGCAGATCCAAACCTCGGATGCAGGGATCTTTAAAGATATGGATAATGCCATCGAGCAGTTCATGAACACCCGAAAATGGACAAATGATACCTATAAAAGTCATGAGAAGATCAATTGCAATCTGTTGATTACCATTTCTAAAATGCCTTCGATCGGAAGTTTTTCAGCCTCCGTTCAAGTGCAGTCCGCACGACCCATATTCAATAGCAATTATACCAGTCTGCTGTTTAATTTTGCTGATCGCGAATGGGAATTTGAATATATCGAATCGCTGCCTCTGGAGTATAATGATAATACCTTTACCAGCAATCTCACTTCCATGCTCGCATTGTACGCTTACCTGATCATCGGAATTGATTATGACTCTTTCAGCGAACTGGGTGGTACACCCTATTTTCAACGTTCACTTTCAGTCGTAAATAACGCGCAGCAATCGAACCTGCCCGGCTGGCAAGCCATCGGCAGCAACCGAAACCGGTATTGGATAGTTGAAAATCTTAACAACCCTCAGATGATTGATCTGCGCAAAGCCATTTATACTTACCACCGAAAAGGTTTGGATTCTTTTGAAGCAAATCCTGATCAGAGCCGGCAGGTTATTCTCAATGGATTGAAGGATATCAAAAAAGTAAGGGATGTCAACCCAAACGCTATTTTAGTAGTCAGTTTTTTTGACGCCAAAGGAAAAGAATTAGCCAATATTTTCTCGGATGGAAACATTCAGGTGCGCCGCCAGGCCTACGATATCATTACCGCAATTGATCCCTCAAACCGCAGTAATTACGAAAAAATCCTACAGAATTAATTTCAGCACGAAACTTTTTCATCTATTCTCGTTAATTTGGATGAGCGATAATATTTTATGCCTATTGTTCCTTTAAGTTAAATTCCAAAGTTTGATCCACTAAACATGCACAAATCTTTCACAACTGACCAGGCACCCATTAATACCGTTCAGATGTTAATCCTATTTCCCGTTATCGCCCGAACACGTCATTTAATTCGTGATGGTTGCTCTATACTTACAACTTATTGCTTAATGCCTATAGCTTCTTTATGAGTACCCGTCAGTTAAGGCTAAACACTTTTGAACAGATCACCAACAGGTTGAAAGAATTTATCGGTAAAAAAATTAATATTGTGCTGCGCGACCGTACAGTATTATTTGGCGAACTAAAAAGTATTGATAACACGCAGTTGAAGTTTGTGAATATGAGACTAGAATCTTATACACTTTCGCTGAACGACATAAGCGAAGTTTACCTGGATTTTAAAGAATAATGCTCAAGCATTTAACCATTCGAAATTACGCACTGATCAAGTATCTGGAAATGGAGCCCTCGGCTCACCTGAATGTTATAACAGGTGAGACGGGAGCCGGCAAATCCATCATGCTGGGGGCGATTGGTTTGCTCATGGGCAACCGTGCAGACACGAAAGTAATGTGGGATGAAAATGAAAAATGTGTTATAGAAGGTGTCTTTAACATTAAGCCTTACAAATTAAAGCCCCTTTTTAAAGAGGAAGATCTAGACTATGATGATCAAACGGTCATCAGAAGAGAGATCAGTCCAGGGGGGAAGTCAAGGGCTTTTATCAATGATACACCGGTAACCCTGGAGATCATGCGCCGTCTCGGTAACCTCCTGATGGACATCCATTCGCAGCACGAGACCCTGGAACTCGGCAATCAATCATTTCAACTTCAATTAATTGACGCATACGCGGAAAACCAGACTCTCTACGAAGGGTACAGGCAGGCGTGGCTAAATTTTATAGAAAAGCGAAGGCAATTTGACCAACTGGTAATTGAAGCGAACTCCCTCCGGCAAGATGCGGACTACACCCAATTTCAACTGGAAGAATTAATCAAAGCAGGGCTAATCGAAAATGAGCAGGAAGCGCTGGAGAAAGAACTCAAGATAACCGAGCATGCCGAAGAAATAAAGACCCGCTTCAACGCCATTATGCAACTGATTAATGGGACTGAGTTCTCAGCGCACAACTCGGTAGCTGAGGTACGAGGCCATTTATTGTCTATCGCTTCCTATTCCAGCACTTATGAAGCATTATATCGGAGGCTGGAAAGCCTCCGGTTGGAACTGGAGGATATAGCAAACGAAATTGAAAAGGAAGAAACGCGAATTGAATTTGATCCGAAACGTTCAGACTTTGTCAAAGAGCGACTAAGTACCCTGTACCGCCTGCTTAAAAAACACCGGATGAGCGAAGTTAAAGAGCTGCTCGCCCTCCAGGAAAGTCTTCAAAAAAAAGCAAATCTTACCAGTCACCTGGATGAGGCGCTTCACCTGGCAAAGGAGGCGTTTCAAATGGCAGAAAATGAAGTAAAACGCGTAGCGTTAGCGTTGAGCGAAAGCAGGAAAAAAGCATTCCCCCCCCTGAGAAAACACATTGTAAAATTACTGCAGGAACTCGGCATTCCCGATGCCAACCTCTCGATCGAATCAGCTGAAATTTCTCCCACCTCGTCGGGCATAAATAAAATTGATATCCTTTTCAGTGCCAACAAAGGAATTGCACCCAGGCCTCTTGCACAGGTAGCTTCCGGAGGCGAATTTTCCAGGTTAATGTTTTGCATAAAATATGTGATGGCGGAAAAATCTGCCATGCCTACCCTCGTGCTGGATGAAATCGACAATGGTGTCTCCGGAGAGATCGCCATCAAACTTGGTAACATGATGGTAAATATGGCAGGCAGTCACCAACTGATAACCATCAGCCACCTGCCTCAGATAGCCGCAAAAGGCAATGCCCATTATTTTGTTTACAAAGATAACACAGCAAAGAAAACGGTTAGCAGCATCAAACTTTTAAATGACCAGGACCGTGTCGAAGAGATTGCCAAAATGATTGGAGGCGACAAACCGTCCCGCATCGCACTCGAAAACGCACAAGAACTCCTCTCGAAATAGATATCAGGAATCAGCATAGGGTACCACTAAGCCCCCATCCTTATTTCCTTATTTCCTTATTTCCTTATTTCCTTATTTCCCTATACCTCTATACCCCTATACCTTATACCTTATACCCCTATACCCCTATACCTCTAGCCCCCCTCACTGGTCATCTTCAATCTCCAGACTCTGTCATAACTTAAACTTCCTTCGTCAACAAGTTCGCGGACAACGTCTACAAAAAGTTCACGGTCCTTTGGACCGATTTGTTGTTCAAGTTGCTCGACCGTAAGCAGATTTTTCTTCATCACCATCAAAACATCTTTCCTCAATCTTTGAAAGGCGAGATGATTATCTTTCTTCCGTTTTTCAATACAAACATCGCATATCCCGCACGCAACAAATGTTTGCTCATTAAAATACTCCTGTATTAACTGCATCCGGCATCGAAAGTTGGTTTCGGTGAAAGAAATCATAGCCTTCATTTTATCAAAAGTCAGTTGACGCCTCGATTCCAGGCGCCTTTTATCAATCGGAAGATTTTCCGCATCCTGACGAGACATGACGTACGTAACCTGGGGTTTATCCCTAATTTGCGTATACAACAGGACCTTAAGTTCATCCAGGTGTTTTAACACTGCCATAACTTCTTCGGCAGAAACTTTTAAAGCTTTTGCCAGATATGATTCATCGATTCTAACAAAGGAAGAAAACATTTCACCTCCATACAGTCGTAATAACATTTTGATAAGTTCATCAAATTGAACGTTGGCAACCTGAAGTTCATAAAGTTTAGTATGATCTACTGTAAAATGGATATTTGAGGGATTGTAAAAGCTTTCATTAAATTGAATAAGGCCTTCTTCTTCTAATTTCCGTAATCCATTGTACACCTCTATCGCATGGAGTTGAAAACGCTCGCAAAATACCTGGATATCGAAATCATAACTTTCGCCTTCACCGCTTCCCAAAGCCAGTTGATAAAAATTGGCGAGACTTTGATAAACAACTTTCAAAAAATCAAAAGGAGGTTGCGATTGCTCCACCTTTAGCTGCAGGTTACTGACGTCTGCATCCTGATACAAAATCACGGCATAGGCACGCATACCATCCCGGCCTGCCCTGCCCGCCTCCTGATAGTATGACTCAAGATTTTCCGGAAGGTCAAGGTGTATCACCAGGCGAACGTCAGGCTTATCAATGCCCATCCCAAAAGCATTGGTAGAAACCATAACACGGGAATGATTTTGTATCCATTCATCCTGTCTCTTCGTTCGTTCCGCAAACGGCAAGCCCGCATGGTAAGACGATGCTTTGATATTTTTCTTGCTCAACCACCTGGCTATTTCCTGGGTAGCTTTACGCGACCGGACATAAAGAATGGCGGAGCCTTTTACTTTTTGAAGTATCTCCAGCAATTTCTGGTCTTTGTTCTCAGTTTTCCGGACTACGAATGAAAGATTTTCCCTCGCGAAGGATTTTTTAAAAATCGCTTGATTTTTGCCAAATAATAACTTCTCTGTAATATCCCCTTGTACTTGTTTGGTTGCCGAAGCAGTTAAAGCGATGATGGGCACCAGCGGATGCATCTCTCTTAAGGATGCGATTTGCAAATAGGGTGGCCGGAAATCATAACCCCACTGAGAAATACAATGTGCTTCATCCACTGCAATAAGTCCGACTTTCATTTGCCGGAACCGGGCGATGAATATTTCAGTCTGAAGTCTTTCTGGCGACACATACAGAAATTTGATTTCTCCATAGAGCGCATTGTTGAGCAGAATATCAATCTGCCGACGTGTCATTCCGGAATGAACAGCCACAGCCATAATATCGCGTTTCCTGAGTTGTTCAACCTGGTCTTTCATTAATGCGATCAGTGGTGAAACAACAACACACAAACCATCCAGGATCAATGCGGGAATTTGAAAACAGATCGATTTTCCGCCGCCGGTAGGCAATAAGGCAAGGGTATCTTTCTTATCAAGAACAGCCTGAATAATTTCTTCCTGCATGGGTCTGAATTTTCCATGCTGCCAATACTTCTGAAGAATTGATAAAGGTGTTTCCAAAAACAAAATGGTTATTTAGATTTCAGTTAGTTTGAGTAATGCCCATTTTATCTATTTCCAAATTAATATAAACCATCTCTGACGAGCTGTGTCATTGCTCATGACTCTTCTGATGACTGATACAATACTTTAAATTACTAATTAGGATGGCGAATTTAAAAACATTTTCCCAGCAGAAGGCAAGATTATTGGCGGAATTCAATCTCTACCCGCCTGTTACTAATTGTTCCCTCCTGATTGGCGAGGGGTTTTGTTTCACCATATCCATAAGTAGAAATCCGGCTTCGTTGAATGCCTTTTCTTACAAGATACGCGGCGGTACTTTCTGCGCGATGGCTGGAAAGTACCCGATTATATTCACGGCTTCCTATTTCATCAGTATGCCCTGATAGGCTAACCTTTACTTGTCGATGCTGTCTGAGATAATTAACGATATGGTCAAGGTCCTCAAAAGAAACGGACGGTAAAGTGTAACTATTGAACTCAAACTGAATATTTTTCAACACATAAATCGTGTTAAGAATGGGTTCCTCGTGTGGAAACTCGACAGGAACGGTAACATCAATAAGATTATTTTGAAATTTCGCTTTCACACTTACATCGTCAATGTAATAATATGCGCTACCTCCCAACATGGGCTGTGACTCAGGACGAAACCTGATGTAATATGATTTGGTTTGCGCGTTGGTAAAAAAATTGCCGATCGTAAGATATTGTTCATTTCCCTTTGCTTGATATTCTGCTGACGCGATTTCCCAGGTACCGGTGTTGACGGTGAGGGCTGAATCCTGAATAAAGGAAACGGTGGGCGTGATATCCAGGGTGTGATCATGCGAAAAAATTTTCAGACTATCTGAAATCAGGAATCCGATACGATCAGTAGAAAATTTTGAATAAGAAGACAATTTATAATGGAATTCTATTTGGTAAATGGAGTCCTTCACCAGGGGTTCAATCAATTTACAATGCAGGTATTCGCGATAATCATTGTCGGTATTCATCCAGGTGTAGATACCCGCGTATCCATATCCGTCATGTGGCTCAGAAACACCCGCCCAATTGTAGGGTACGGCCGCCTCTCCCTCACTACAGGTATTAAAATAATCGGGCGAACCGGTGGCGATGGATTTCCATGAAACTGCCTCAAATCCGGCAGGGCTTAGGCTGTAACTACCCGGGCAATATTTGTAGTCTTCAAAACTCCCATTAGGTACCAGATTCTGAGCCCAAAGCAGAGGGTGTCCAAAAACGACTTGTAGAAAAAAATACAGCCGTAATAGATTCATGAATATTATTTGTAATAAGTCACCTCTACTCTGAACCTCGGATCGATGGCTCCCAATCTGTCGTAAGCAGATTTTGAAATTTTGATAATGAGTTTATTGGTTAAAGCCGTATCAGGTAGCTTGCCCATTACGCGAACGAACACTTCTCTGTTGTTCATTTCATTCCTCACCTTTAGAATGGTTCCCATGGGCGCGCTGCGATGCAAGGCGAGATACTTGCGGTTTCCTTCAGTACCTTCAATTAACTCAGCCAATCCTCCCTCAATAATTTCATCACCATTTTTAATTGACTCCGATATCCTGATGGATTCTGCCGACTGAGTTTTTTCACGGACCTCGGGTTTGGGTGTGGTCGATGTATTCTTAACGGTGGGTGCAGGCGGAATTACTGAAGGCTCCTGATTTTTAACCACTGGCTGAGGCGCCGTTTTAGGGATAATCTCGTCAGGTTTTGAACCTATTGCACCGCGTTCAGGTTGTGAAACATATAACGTTTGCCCTATGGTGAGATCGTTACCCCCAAGATTATTCCAGGCTTTTAATTGATCTAAAGTAACACCATGCAGTTTGGAGATAGAAAATAAGGTTTCTCCGGACCCGACTGTATGAAAACCTTTTTTTGATATCGGTTGAGGATTTTCGTTTCTCACAGGCTCCGATGAAGTTTGTGCAGCCGGGGCGCTGGATTTTTTTATCACCAACGCCTGCCCTATCGACAAAGTATTATCCCTCAGGTTATTCCATTGCCTGATATCTTCCATGGATACCTGGTAAATCCTTGAAATGGAATACAGGGTTTCTTTGGGCGCTACTTTATGTACCCTCCCGTCAACGGCCCGGTTTACAACCTGGTAGGTATAAGGAACTTTCAGGATCTGGCCGATCTCTAATCCACTGCTGGCTGAAGTGTTATATTGAAGAATAGCGTCAACGGTGGTTCTATATCGCCTGCTAATGGCAAACAATGTTTCTTTTTGATCCACTTTATGAATAACGAATGTTTTTCCATCGATGGTTTCCATTCCCATTGAATCCGCTGGAACATTTGCATTCCATGAAAAAGTAATTAAAATCAATAATTTAATCATACAATCTTATAGCTTATCAGCTCGTGTTTATTTTTTACAAAAATCAAGTGACCTGAAAATATATAAAAGGTATCCAGTCCTACGCCATTCAGGTCTTTCCCAAGCGTTTCCTTCAGCAATACTTCTCCGCCTGAGGCAAAGACATACAAATAATTAGCCAAATCCTGTTCTTTAACAAAAACAGAAGCCATTATAAGCGATTCAAATTCAAGGTACTCAATGGTGATGACAGGTGTCAAGCCGCATTTTAATTTCAAAAAATCGCTTACAGTGGTAAAATGCGCAGTATCCTGTTCGTATTGAAACGGTCGAACTACCGGAAAATTTTGCGAAAGCTCCAAATCAAAATCGATTTGATCAACCAGATCGCCATTAAATAAGTCCAAAATGATGGATTTGTGGGCAAATCTGGAGTCTATTCCCTTTACATAACGATCATTTGCTGCCGAAAGTGAAAATCCGTTTTTCCACCAAATAACTTGTTTTTTTAGAACATCATAGGCTATCAGGCTCTTTTTGTCCGGATTTCCGGTATCGGTGTAAAGCGTCAGCAATAATATATCGCCAGAAATGGCACCAAGGCTGATCCACCAGGCTTCATCCATCACAACATCATTCCACAACCATTGATAATTTTGTAAATTCAATGCAGAAAACGAGACTTTTTTTTGTTGCGTGTTTCTTGTCTCGATAAACAATCTTTTATTGCCGGCATCGGCCAGGGTATTCCAGATGATTCCTTCAAATAAATGTGAATATGCAAATTCAATGTTCTCAGCCAATTTTATTCAGGGTATCAATATTATAAAGCCCTCGTCAGTTTAAGTTTTAAAAATATTCTAAATTGCTGTAGGGTTCCGATCAAGGAAAAATTCCCCATCCTGTGTGCGTTTCAGTATTAACACGGAGCTGTTTTAGTTTTAACACATGAAGGTATGAAAAAATCGATGCTGTTGTTTATTGCTTTACTTTCAATGGCCGCAACCATGGCGCAAGAGAAGAAAATTCTCATCATGGAAATCAAAGATGTGATTGATCCGCGCATGCACCGGTATGTTGACCTTGCGCTGAAGGAAGCAGGGAAAATTGAAGCAGACATTGTTATCATCGAAATGGACACTTACGGCGGTGTGCTCACGGATGCTAAAGAGATTGTTGATAAGCTCATGCAATTTAAGAAGCCTGTCTGGGTCTTTATTAATTCGGACGCGGCCTCCGCCGGTGCGCTGATCTCTATAGCTTGTGATAGTATCTACATGTCGCCCGGCGCCAGTATCGGTGCGGCTACTGTAGTAGACGGGCAAGGTCAAAAGGCTCCTGACAAATACCAATCTTACATGCGTTCTATCATGCGATCCACAGCGGAGGAAAACGGACGTGATCCGAAGATTGCAGAAGGTATGGTCGATGAAGACCTGCAAATTGACAGCGTTAAAGAAGCTGGCAAAATCATAACGTTTTCAACTTCTGAAGCCTTGAAATACGGATTCTGCGAAGCGAAGGTTGAGTCAATTGAAGAAATTCTTGACCGCAATGGTATTGAAAAATATAGGCTTAGTCGTTTTGAATTGAGTTCAGCGGAAAAAATTATCAGCCTGGTATTGAATCCCTTTATTAGCAGCATCCTCATCCTGTTGATAATAGGTGGAATTTATTTTGAAATGCAAACGCCAGGACTGGGGTTTGCCGGACTGGCCGCGCTAATTGCACTGGTGTTATACCTGGTGCCTTATTATTTAAATGGGCTTGCCGAAAACTGGGAAATCATCGCATTTTTTATCGGAATAATTCTTATAGCCGTTGAAATTTTTGTTCTTCCCGGGTTTGGTGTAGCAGGCATCTCCGGAATTGTCCTGACTGTAGGTGCCCTGTTTTTGATCATGATCAACAACGATGCGTTCAATTTCGATTTTGTACCCATGAACAAGATGATGTATGCGCTGGCTGCAGCATTGGGCGGTACAGTCGGGGGAATAATCTTGTTGTTGGTTGCGGGATCCCGATTGCCGGAAACGAGATTCTTTAAAAATATTGCCCTTACCGACACCCAAAACAGATCACAAGGTTATGTTTCCACCAGCTTCCTGGAGCCGGTAATCGGGAAGACCGGAATTACTGAAACGGTGCTACGCCCGAGTGGGAAAATTTCCATAAACGGAAAGATGTATGACGCCTATACCCGGGGAGATTATATAGAAAAAGGTCAAAATGTGATGGTGATCAGCGATGAAGGAACTTCGCTTAAAGTCAAAATAGTGACGTAATTTTGCGCTTCATTCTCTGCGCCCTTTAACAATCCCATACAACATACTACATGAAAGAATTTTCCTGCTGTTAAACACCTAGCAATTTCTTATGTTAATTTCAAAAAATACTGTGGCTTCGATCCATTATACGCTTCGTGATCACGAAGGTACCATCATCGATTCCAGCGTGGGCAAGGACCCCTTGCATTACCTTCACGGGGCGGGTAATCTGATTCTGGGAATGGAAGAAGGTCTTGAGGGTAAAACCAAAGGGGAAAAACTTAACCTCAATATCGACCCTGAAAAAGGGTATGGCAAAAAAGACGAAACACGCATACAAAAAGTGCCCAGATCAGCCTTTGGTGATCAGGATATTAAACCGGGCATGCGGTTTTCTACTGACCACGGCGGTGTAGTAACCGTAACGGAGGTAAGCCTGGATTCCATTACGGTAGATGGTAATCATCCATTGGCGGGCGTTCTTTTAAATTTTGCTGTCGAAATTGTGGACGTACGCACTGCAACAAACGAAGAAATCACGCATGGCCATGTGCATGGTCCGGGCGGCCATCATCATCATCATTAATCAGCAGAGGACGGGGTAGTCATTGCAATTGTTTTGTTCAGCGGATCAAGACAATTTTTCCGTAGAAAAATTCCACTTTTTTTCCAGTATCGATCATCCACCGATATAAATAAATACCGTTTGGCAATGGGTTGTTTCGGTCATCCATACCGTTCCACCTGACTAGATTCTTGCCTATATGAAATCCGGCTGAGCTATCGGAATACTCCTGAACCAGGGCCCCATCAAGGTTTAATAGTTGAAGTGTGAAATGAAAAGCCGGCGATTCACCAGTAACGGTAATTTCAAAATTGGTTTCCAGCTCAAATGGGTTCGGAAAGGGGGATGTTACGTCAACAGAAGATATGGGGTCAACTTGAAAAGATATTTCATATGGGGTATCACCGGAATTTCCGTTAACATCGCCGGCCTGTATCCTGAGTCGATAAATGCCCTGAGAAAGATTGGCCGGCAAGAAATTTATTAAAAAATCGGAATCTTCCGTTGCCCCCTGCCAGCTTACGTCATCCCGCGAAAAATGAATTCTCTGAAATATACAATTTTCCGATGCACACGGATAAGCCAGAAAAACATCTACTCCAAGGGTATCTTTCTTCAGCAGATAAGGGGTTTCATCCCACAACCTGATCTTTATCGATGGATTCACGGAAACAAAATCTCCGTTGACAATATGTCTTTCATCAATGGTAACATCTATAACCGGGTCCTGTCTGTCCGTTAAGACATTCAAATGATCCGCTAACCGGATCGCATTGTTGTCAAAAAATTTCTCCTGCACTATCCGGGGGTTCACAAATACTTCAACATCATTTATTCCACCTTTTAAATGGGTTTTAAAAGGCAAGGTAAACACGGTAGTATCACCGGGAACAGGTGCTTTTATTCTCAGCAATAAAGGTGATGATCCGGGATTATCATGGTTTAACAATTGA
>JBDSIM010000275.1:0-12556 GCA_039917935.1 Cyclobacteriaceae bacterium
CTCCAAGTTGAGCACCATGGTTCCCGAAAATTGTGCACCGTGGTTCCCGAATTTTGTGCATCATGGTTCCCGAAAATCGTGCACTCCTAATTGCCAAAAACTGTGCATTGTTGCTTCCCGACTACAATTCTTTAGGGGCTTCTTATGAAAGCTGACAAACTAAAGCCTTGGACCTTTAGGTTTTTGCTTTCTAAGTTTATCCAGTTCTTTGATATCGGAATGATCAATTGCCCGGTTTACTGACCGTTTATTCAAGATGAGGTCATCAAGCGACATCACTAAAAGCGACACACCATCGAGCGTGAGCATGTCTGCGTTCTTTTTACTTTCTCTAAAAGATTTAAGGCCCACCATCTGCGGCAAAAAGTCCATATGAAAATTTTCGTGTGGGATTTTTAAAAATGTTCGTTTAGCATCGAACACGATTTTTCTCAAATCGCTGATGTCAACGCTTAATTCATCAAGGGCATTTAGAATTTTTTCGAAATTTTCAATTGTGGGATTGTACCAGAAGTCGAGGTCAACATTCAGCTCCGACCTGTATTGTCCAATGCCTGATGGACGATTGAAACCATAATGACTTACAGCAGCACCACCAACTATGAGATAGTCGACTTCATGCGAATTTAGAATCTGACAAACGCTGAGAAGGTAAGGCTTGAGTTCGTGACTTATCATCTTTTATTTGAAGGCTTCTTAGAACGCTTTCGCTTCGTTGGTTCGGCTGGACGATGAAAGATTGACATAAGTTCAACAGCTAACGCTTTTCGCTTCTCTTCAGGCATAGTTGCCAGCAAGTCTCTTTCAATTTGCTCTTTCTCTTCAAAGCTGTGATATAATATCGGCTTGATCATTTTCTTTTCCACTGGTTCGTAGCCTAGCTTCAAATCTTGAGCTTGTTCAGCCAGAAACTTCAAGCTGGCATCTTTCTGCTTTCGGTCATACTCAATAACGTCTTCAAGTAAAATCCGCCTGTGACTGCCAACTTTCTTGTGCGGGATAATTCCATCCTCCAGGAGTTTAACAATGTGAGGTCTGGAAACATTAAGCATGTCTGCAGCTTGTTGAGTGGTTATTTCAGAGTCAGAAGGAACAAGGGAGATTGATTTTCCTTCCGCCATGTTGTTAAGTATATAGAATAGTAAATCAAGTGCTTTAGTGGGCACGGTAACGAATTTACCCGTTTCCTGAATTTTAATTTTTACACCGTCAGCCTTTTGTCTTGAAATTGCAGCGACTGTATTAACAAGATCGAAAATAGATTTAGAGGCTATTTCCTGCTCCTTTCGTGACGTTTTTTGAATGACCGCTTCCATATCTCATTAGTATATCCAAATATAGCAAACGAAATAAACGAAACAAAGTTGGGGCCGTCAGTTTATGATTACCTATAAATGCGGCATTCATCACCGCAAATGATAAGATTTTTAAACTATTAAGTCGTTGAACGTCTGAAAGAAGAAGATCATTATCAGGCCTTGTCCCAGAGGGTGTCATAGTTACGCTCAAAGCGAACAACTCACAGTTCGACCAATGGAGTTTATAGCCGTGGTGAATCTTAATATCCTGGAGGTTGTCATGTCTTAAAAGAATGTTTGCATCTCGATGGTGTAGTTGGCCCGGATTGACCGCACTTGAATGCAAACGCTAGCACATTATATTCCATTATCGAATAAGCAGGTTGTCAGATTGTATTGTCCGGTGCCTCTTCCAAAATGGATAAACCAGTTTCCCCAAGGTAAACGCCTGAAGCAGATCATTCGCATCTACCAGACTTTACTCATGCTGTACGTAGTGTGTAGCTCTTTCTGACCAATCTTCCTTTGCAGTACTAATGAACATGTTTGATCAAGCCCAGGAACTTGCCTTGCTACCGGTGTGGACATCAGCTATCTCTATACTTAACTACAATAAAAAGATCTTCCAGAGACGGTATCGTGTTTGCGCTGACGAAAGAACTAAAATCAGAGTCGAAGTCTATCCCAGTGGCTTCTCCATAGTACAATTTTTCCTGCGCATTATAGACTAACGGCCAAGCTCCAATTGACAAATTCGATACCGGGCTCTTGAGCCGCGCGACGAAGCCAACTTGCACAATGGTTTTTTGGCTGAAGTATTTTGCGAAATAGGGCAGACACGAGTCACTGATCTTCAGCTTTACAGATGGTTCCTTAAGTCTGTACCATTCATTTGGCATGTCGCGTTTTACATCGATTAATGCAAACAATCCTTCATCCCTGCTGGTTGTAGAAACATTGGTTAAATACGTGTCGACACTGGCGGCTGCGGCTGTCTTCAAACGATCTCCGCCTTCTGCCGAAGTATATCTGATGTGCATGACCACATCTGAAATTGTATCGTAGTTGAATTGCCTTAATTGAGGTAGGTCGAATCTCCATTTACTGATTGCTCCGGCTCCTTCGAACGGAAGATATCTTTCGTCCTTAAAATTGAGCTCAAACATTCCCGCGTCGTTCTGACCGGAGCTCGCCGCAATGGCCGTAACCGGAATGCTAAAACTGTGGAAACGATTATCATGTTGGTCGGTTTGCTCCGGATATGAATTCGCAGACGGGGCAATGGAAGAATTACGGAACTTGTTTTCCATTAAGCGCAAGCTTCCGTTCAGACTGGTGTAGGGACCCACTATGCAAGGTACAGAGATGGAAACCGACTTTATCCTGCGTTTAAAATGTCCGGGATAGTCCATATCAAATAACACCTCGGGCAAACTGAATTCGCATGCGCCCGTGTGTCTGAGCTGCAGGATTGAGAGCGGGTTAATTTGTTTTAAGGAAACATGTTTGGTAACCTCATAGTCGTATCCGCGTTTTTCATGATAAGCGGATTCGAGCTGCTTCAATCCTACGTAGAGTTGTTCTCCCGCGAGTAAGCCTTCACGTCCTGCGTCGAAATATCCCGATTGAATAAAATTGGCATTGCTGATCCCCCGCTCAAAGCAATAGGTTTTCTCCGCTTTTTTAGCGAGGTCATAGGCAAGGTTGTACACCTGGTGGTACAGCGTTTTCAAACTGCCCCGCATCCACGCATACAATTCTTCGTTTGTGTATTTGTTCTTTAAGAATTCTTCAACCTCATTTGAATTTTCAATTTGTTTTTGGTGGTTGAGTATTTCCTGGTTGGCGATGCTGATGCTGATCTGATGAGCCGTAATATTCTTGTCGATTTCTTTAAGCTCATAGCCAGCAGCATTGGCCTGAAAGATTCGCTCTTGCAATGCGCGTTGGAAACCTCCTTTTTTGGCGGCATTGGACGCTTCAAAAGATAGTTGGGACGATACGATCTGAATAACCTTCGCGGCCGCATTGGACATATTACCCAAGTTAGTTCCCCCATAACTTACTGCCCCTCCTACACCCATCGGACTAGCCTTGATTGCCGCATTGGGGATCGCGTGAAAAATCGCGGACAATGCTTCCACGACACTCGCACCCATTTGAAAACCATGCGCGGCGTGTGATTTATCAAGATCCTCCTTTTCAAACTTGCTTAATCGCAAACCACTTTCTCCAATTGGCTGGTCAATGCTATTTGCTAGTTCCGTAAAATCACCATCTGACGCTGGCACTTTTCCTGCATCTTCGCCAGCCAGTAGCAAGTAATATTTCATTTTGCTCTCGGGGCCTTTCCGGCTTTGTTGTAAGTTTTCAAGCGATTTCAATGCTTCGTCTAGTTGAAGCTTTTTAATCTCCATCACGAGGTTGTTCATCGCGCCTTCATGTCTGGCACGAATCACCGCCATGGCTTCGTTATCCTGTTTCTCAATAGCTGACAGGATCGCACCGCCCAACGACTTTAACTCACCACACAGCTCCAGTGCCTTTTGCATCAGGTAATAGAAGCGATAATTCGGAAGGGGCGTATTCAGGTCATTGATTACACTTGAAATGCTTAGTCCTTGCGCAGCAGCCTTCACCAACAGAGCAGGATCGATCGGGGGTTCAAAGAGAGGCAGCTTGCGAAACACTCCTTCGATATTTTGACAATGCCGTATTTTAAAAAGTCGGTCCGCGAGGGTATCCCAATAGCCCAACAGTTTTGGGTTCTTAGGTATGCAGAAATATAGTGAACTTGCGGAGCCAAAAATATCAGGAGTTGCCGTGCCATTACCGTTGGATTGCGCTGTTGGCTGTGGTTGTATCTGATAGATCGCTGCGACCTCAAGCTCCGTTATCGCATTGCTGAAGGCGTCCCACCTTTCCAGCAAGGAAAGGTAGCTCTGTGATTTCACCTCGCCACGTTTGGGTATCATCATAGGTTTGCGCCCAAGTATGTGTCCCGCCAGAACGTACATCTGTGTTGCCTGGTTGATGCTTTCAATGGTATCCTGTCGGAATAAATAATCGCCCCACGCAAGAATGTTGTCGATATATTTCATGACAACCCATTTCATATACGCTGCAGGGCGATTGCGCGCCACCACATGGGGTTTGAACGGATTGTTACGCCACTCGCTGATGGAACTGTCAGGTTCATTTCCCTTAAGCGCATAAAACATCTGTTGGATTGTATTCGAACTGTCTATCTCCCTGAACGGTCTGAATGACCAAAATCGATTGTGATCTTCACCCTCCGCTATGGGGTTAAATACATAGTGGAACCATTTCATCGCTTCATCAAATTGCTGTGCCTTGCTTAAGGCATCGGCAATCATGATGGGAGTATGGAAAAACAGTTCCCAATTGTACAGGGAGTAAGGGCGCTTTAATTCATGATAAGTGACCGATGTCAATTCACCAAATGCGTCAGCCCGCTCGTTGCCTGGGATAGCGAGATTATAGTCAAACAGTTCATTTACTCTCGAGGGATGCTGAATGGTTGGGTATTTTTCTGCATTTACAAGATGGAACGGATAATTTTCCCAAAGTCCTGCCGTCCGGTTTGGGATCCAATGAAAGGTGCTTTTTGCACTATTCTCAATTATAATACGAGAAGCATCCGGGTGGGTTTGACGGGTGTACATGCCGAAATAGTTATGGAAATATGCACCAGAATAACTTCGCTGTGTCAGCAAACTATATGTAACGTCAAGCTGATTTCCATCAAACTTAAAAACGCCAATTCCATATCCGATACCCGCATTTCCATAAATCGTGATTTGAATAGAATCCGTCAAAATCTGCGAAGTGAAATTGTATCCGGAGATGCTGGAAATCTGGTCGACCTCATCATACAAACAGGCTTTGCTCAACTGCTTTGGTGTCCATTTCCCATTTTTTAGTTCACTATAAGCCATTTTGATTTCACGGTATGGGATGGGAGCTAATAGTCCCTGGTCTTTTTTCGCCATAGCCTCGACACTGCCAACGTTGCCAGAATTAGGTTTTGTTTTGTTGGTAAATTGTGGAAAGAAGATGAAGAGCCGCCCATTCCATACAACCGGTATCAGATAGCATCCATTGCCCACGATGTGACTACTGGTGCCTTCCACATCGTAACTCGGGATATCAACCTGCATTTTTTCCCAGGTATACCAGTTCATTTCATCCAGAGCCAGGTAACGGTAGTAGTACATGTAAGGAGCATTACGTGTTCGTGAAAATACATGAAGCTTCGCCCCTTCCATCCATGTCGTATCATCCCTTCTTTCTCCTTCGAAAAATATTCCGAGAACCTCCATATTGGAAACCGAATCAACTTTGTAGAAGTAATTTTTTAGTGCATCGGTCACATTTTCTTTGGTGATATCCTTTTGTAACAACTCACCTTCGAGTTCCTTAAAGAAGGGGCTTTTATTGTCACGAAGATTGCTCTCAATCCAGTTTTCGGGATACAGGAAAACTTTTCTATTTGCTTCCCAAACTCTGTAGCGCTCCATCCACTTCCAGCGATTACGGTCCAACACATCGGGTATATTGGACGCTTCCAATCCAAGGAAGGCGCGGTGTATAAACAATTGTGTAGACGAGATGGCCTGCTTGATGCGTGAAGTTTCCATGCACGTGTCCATTTGGACATCGATGAGAAAGTATTCGAACAGGCCTTCCGCGTCTTCTACGTCTGCAGTTTTTAGCTCAGGCCGCTGGAGCAAGTAAGACACTAACGCATTCTTTTGATTGTTGCGCAAGTGGTCATTTAATGGCTTCACGACCTTTTCCCAGTCTGTTTGATTGTACTGCGCACGAAGGGCATTCTGAATGCTGTCCGCAATGTCTCTGCAGGTGTCGAAATCTGATGTCGTCTGAGCCCATTCAAACAATTTGTCAATATCAATCTGTAACTTAGACGCTACACCAAGTGCCTTCTGTAGTTTTAAAAGATTCTTCTCGTTCTTGAAATCAGCCTTATGCAGGTCGAAATTCGCAGATGAAATGAGTTTTCCCACGCTGCTGAGTTTCCATAGCGTGACTTCTGAAATTTTCTTTGCCAATTCCCCTTCGGGTGAGGTTCCAAGGCTCACCCAATGCCAGAAATCGACCAGACTGGTTTTAGATTCAGGCAGTGAATTCCGCAAAGTGCAAAAATCCACGATGCGTAAAATGGCTGCGGGTTTTAGGGTGTTGAAATTGATTGCCACCGCCAGGCCTGTACCTTCAACCGGTGAATCAAAATTGGAGTTAAGGTGCAGTGCCTTCAGCTCCTCAGAATTTAAACGAAAGCCATTAATTAGCAGCGCGGTTTTTTTAAGAGCTGTCAGGGCACTTTGACATGTTGTAAAAGCCTCGTGAGAAACTAATTGCGATAACGCAATAGGGCTTGACGGGCTCAACGCAGTTTTCCAGTATAGGTCCTCTATACTTAGCGGATTCACAGAGGCGGGAGTAATTGACAATCTGTAGACGTTCCCTGCCTTCAGGGCTTCAGGTTTCGTGGCCCACGAAACTCCATGGCTATCCGCTGAACCAGAAAAGCTGATTGATACTTCGTTAAGCTTAACTACAATTGCTGGATTTTTTATACCAAACGTGTAGTTTGCTTCCGTCAAAGGGATCAAATAAGCATCATTCACGTTTTGGAAACCCGATGATTTTAGAGAAGAGAGGCGTGTGATCAGATTTGTATTGCCTGACTCCAGAATTTCTGTAATAAGTATTTGGGCGAGCGGTGTGTCGAGCGCTGTTGCTGTAGCAATTTCATTAACCAGAAACCGGTTGCTTAATTCCTTGCGTAGAAAGGTCAGAAAGAACTGAAGAAAGGCGAGCCGTTTTTTTTCCGCGGTCAAGTCAATGTTGCAATACGTATCCCTCACCTGGGTGTCATTTCCAAAAATACCTGAAAGCACGGCCTGAAACATCACGCCCATTTCGGCCTTTTGCGTGGATTGCAACGCAATAATATTCGTTAGACTGTTAGTCCATTCGATTGGCAATATCTGAGCAGGAACGGGGGGAGTGAGTCCTACTGCGGGTATTGCCTTAGTCCTTAAGTTATTGAATGCAGTTATTTCGGCTTGAGTTAAAGCACCGGTTATGGTAAGAGCCCCGGCAGCCTTGTCATATTTGACCTTATTCTCCAGAATGTTGGAAGTTGTCCAATCAATATCCAAATTCTTTGGAACCGGCACTTTAAAAGCACGCGGCGCATTTAATATCGTAATAATCTGTTCAACCGTTGAGCTGTCGAATAATAGAGAAACCTTTAATCTTACGAGGTCAGTGGTAGCTTGTTCCTCCATAGATTCAAGCTTAATTTGCGATGAAGCATCTGCAGGAAGTGATTCGTCAGCAGTTATGTTTGCATGGTCATTTTCAATCTCATCAAGCCCCCGGTATAGCTGATGTGTGAAATGTATTATTTGACTATCAGTTGGCATTATGGGCTTGCCCGGTAGGTCAATCCCGTTGATGATGAAATCCAGCTGTTCAGCGTTGAAACCGAATTCTCCTATTTTATTCCACTTCTCAAGGAAGCCAAGTGTTGTGTCGGCATCCTTAAATATGTTGCCAAACATGGCCATGAGTTTCAGAAAAGACGGAATTCTGATTCCCAAAGTTTTACAAAGTAGCCGGTGTCTGTATAGTACTGAAAGATTTCCAATCGTCAACTCATCAGGTGTGGAATGATGTGTTCTCATGGCTGTTATGTCGTCCGCTGATAAGTTCAGTGCGGCCATCACAGCTGGCAGGTGATCAGACATTTTTTCCGGAGGAGTGACGGATTCAAGACCACTAAAAATATCATCCATCGCCCGTAGATTGTGGGTCAGGAACAACTGCTTGTAGAGGGAGTTTTCCCCGGCAGCATCTATGTCACCCCAAAGAGAAAGTAATCTCGACGAATCAATAGCCGTCAGGTTGATTATCTTTTTGATAGCAACAAGTTGATGAAGCATTCCCGGTGTGACGTTGCCGGATCCCAGCGCCATGATTGCTTTGTCTGTCTCTGCAATTGTAAAGCCGAGCTTTCTCCAAAGGCGGATAAAGCGGTGCATTTTGTCGTAATCTCCGTTGGTCTGGGTCGTTAATTCAGAGCCGTCCAAATGCGCCAGCGCAACTTGATTAAGGCTGCAATGATTATCAGGACTTTGCAGTACTATGCAATTGCGCATAGTAGAAAAGAAATCAGCTAGCTTTTGTGGACGGACATTCGCATCATAATCCTCTAACAGCTCATGGAACTCCGGATTAGCATCATATAAACCGGCATTGTCGCCGCCCATGTCATCTTCATAGACACTCAGTGCGTCGGGAAAATCTTCTGTCAGACTTTTCAGCATACGTTGATATTCAGGGATCGAAAGTCCCGGATTGATATAAGCGGTATTGATCAGCTGAGTCAGTTCACTGTATGAAATTCCCGTGCGCGCAAGAAATTCATTCTTAACCTGCGACAGGTTCGTCAGGGGATTCAAGCCGTAATATTCATGGAGCTGGTGAGTATCGGCGGTTCCCGCGAAATTTTGTCTGGTTACCGCGGTGTATTCTTCCTCTGTGAATCCCAGAAATTCTGCATCCGTCGCCCTTCCGACATTGATGCCATTCTGTTTGGTAAAGCTGCCGATCACTTCAAATCGACTTGTGTTTAAATGAGTAAGAAAAATACGAGTCCTGTCAATTGGCTGGTGATAGGGTAAGCTGGAGGGGAACAGGGTATTCTGCAGTGCCTGATACGCCTTCTCCTGCTCAGTATGCTGTGGTGCCGATAGAAGTTCATCACTTGTTTCGTCTTTAACATTAAATCCCTTGTAATCCTCAAAGTTTTGCGATTTGAGTTTGAAGGCGATGTAATGTTCCATTACTTCATTCACTAAATCAACATATGGCAGAATTGTATTTGTGTTCTTGCAGCTGAGTTCCAGATGACCAAGGTCCGGGCGTCGTGAAAATAAAGCTTCCAGGGGTGTGTCTGATATGTCCGTCGGGTCTGCTTTTATCTTTCCGTCAGTATTATTATTTCTCAAATACTGGAGCAGGTCTACGTAGTACGCCGCGGCGCTGTAAACGGAAGTACACTCGCCGCATTCACAAAAATCAGCATCACCAAAAAGTAAATCCCAACTCAAATTGTTGTCGGCTAGTACTTCTTCTACTTTTGCGTCAACAGCATCCGGCTGTGAAACGTGGCCAACGATTGTGTTATCGATCATCGCAATCCCTGTGACTTCACCGGCTTCTTTAACTTTTATGAGAAGATGTTCGTAATATGCTTTCTTCTTTTCCGCTTCATTATAGATGTAGCCCAATGTATCGTGGGACAGCCCCAACCCTAGCATCGTGGAAATAAATTGCTCAGGTGGCAATTGCGTGATGCTGTATGAAGAGACATAGTTGCTATTTATCAGGACGGGTACGGCTTCCGGCACGGGACTTATCAAGGATACTCGTTGCAGCGATTTCAGGCCGGCAGCGACTGCTGTAATTTTGTCCTGCGGTATCGGGCTCATTGCATCCTGATTTTTGATTACCTCATGAACCGATGTTTTACGGATGTTGTACTCAGGCACTTTAACAAGTACTTCCGAAACCATTTTGCCAATATCATTATTCAACAGTGGCACCTTAGGATCGTTTATCAAATTGACTAGGACTGCCGTAGGCTCCTGTGCATAGAGATTGGTGTACAGGTTGTTTGAAAATGTTTCGCGGGTATCGGAGACAGGGATTGCCGAATCCGGTATTTTATCTGACAACGCTTGTTTATTATAATTCACGGCAACGTCCCAAAGTGAATGCATAGCTCCGTCCTCCTGAAAAGTCTTGACCATCACCGGGTTGTTATTGGTCCAGTTGACTAAGCTGTGTGTATACAATATCTTATTCAGTGTTTGCCTAGGAAGGGAGGAGTCTGAACTCAGGATCGGTTTTATTAGAGACCAGTCCCCCTTATTTTGGAGATATATTTTAGTAAAAGAATCCAATAGATTCTGATTTCCTTCAAAGGCAGATGAAAGTGTGCCTATTTTTTCGATCAAAGGAGCGTTGGCAAGATCGTTATGCAATTGCTCAAGTTTTACTTTTAGCTTCTCGAGGAAATCTTCTACGTACGCCGGAATGATTTCATCAGCGATGGCTTGTCTGAGGGTCTCAATCAATTTGTCTACCGGGATTTTCCATAACTCAGATGGTTCTTCAGGTAGGCCTTTGGCGAGCCAGCCAAAGAAGGCTTCTACAGCGACATTTTGCTCCTTTGCGAGGACATAGCTGAGCGACCATTTTCTGATCGTTTCTTCCCGGACGCCGGATTCCAGGGCGAGGAATTGAATATCACCAGTGAGCAACTCGGAAGGTTCAAGATCCGTAAATAAAACTGCCACCCTTGTATCCGATTGTTTTTGCCCCTTTAATAGCGGCAACAATTCCTCATTCAATTTTTCCCACAATGATTTTGATTTTTGATCCGTGAGTGCGAGGTCAATCTGCTGAATGGCTGCCGCATTGAAAACCACGGGCGAAACAGCGAGCAATTCGTCTACATCATTAAACACCCTCACGAACAAATCCGCACTGCCTTTCTCCGGCCTAACAAATGATTCATCTTTGTACGCGATCTCATAATATCCTTTCGCGTTAGTAAATCCTTCTCCGAGCCATTGCTCCCGCCGCAAGTCTTTATCATACGCGAGCACTTTTAGACCCATGATGGAAATGGAGTCAGGAGTTTTTATGTAACCCTTTACAAGGTTTTGCACTACCGGATCAAAAGCCCCTAACGACATGAGTAATTCATTCATCCGGGCTGCTGTTGTTTCTTCTACTACCATACCTCTGAAATTGTCACCCAGGCTTTGTTGCACCTGAAAATGGAGTACAATTTGTCTTGTGCCTTCTCCGTAATAGGATGTGACCTGTTCTTCCTGAATCATTTTGGACCATGTATCGAGGTCGTGATCTGATGGTATTGAAGGCGAAGGGTAGGTCTTGATCAATTTCTTGCTCAAGAAAAAGAGAAGTGCTTGTTGCAGGTTATTTACTTCAGGGCCTGTGGTGTTGAAATTGATGGGAGGGGTGACATTTAACATTGCTTATGTTGTTTTTAACTTTTCCGAATAACTAAATTTTATATTGTACGGTTCGTTGGATACTATATCGCTTCTGCCTGGCAAGGCGTTGACACAATGGACAAACAGTTGATATAATACATGACTAACGGAGAAGATTTATTTTCATAGGAACCTGTTTTTTCGCTTGAATGACAATGCTGTCCGGTACTAGGCCCAGACCTTGGTATAGTTCATCGGATATCTGATTTTTAATGGATGTCTTCGTGGCCTGTGTCATGGTAGCTTCAGGTACTGCACTCAGGGCATTTTCTAACATAAGTTGAACATCTTTCGCGGTTACGGCCTTACCCGATGACTGCAATTTTGCCCATTCTTTTTTCCAAATCTGGTCCCATGCCCTATGAACGGACTCCGGGAGATTGAAGGTCAAAGCTTTACCCGGCTTATAGTGAGCCAAGTGTTTACCAACATCCTGCGGGATTACATGAGCCGATTCAAAATTAGACAAACCAATTGATGGATTTTTGGACGTGGGCATACCCAAAGCCTCTCTTACCAACGGAGCATCTTTATGAGCTTGCTTAAACATCTTTCCTTCAGGAACATTTAATGCTCCTTCCTCGTATGCTCTTACTGCGTCTTTAGCAACGGGCGATAGGTTCTTTCCGGAATTTCCAAAAAGCCCCTTAAACACTTTTGAAATAATTGGTTTAGCAACCATACCAACAACCCTCAAGCCCATTTCCCACGCTAACGCTTCGGCAGATAATATTAAGACTTCTTTAGATGCCGCTTTTGTGACCGCGAGACCATCGTTTACTAATTTGAGTTTCTTCCTCATCTGAGCTTCGTCATAATTATCCATTTGCTTAATTGTCGTTCGTTGTTCAGGTGGAGCGCTACTATTATATGTTACGGTTTGTTGCTTTTCTAAATCTCTCCAACGGTCGTCCGAAGTTTTTTCTTGAAACACGGCAACCTCGTTGGAATTCTGTGGCGGACGGATTCCCCCTGTTCGCGCAGTTGAAGTAACCATTGCCCTATCCCTCTGCGTTAAGCCATTAAACCATTTATCATACGACAATCCGCTATTGGGATTGTACGATGGGATGTCAGCTTGACTTCCAGATATATCATTAAAAGTCATGGGTCCGT
>JBDSIM010000276.1:0-3773 GCA_039917935.1 Cyclobacteriaceae bacterium
TTTAGCATCACCGAGGTTATCTGTATGTCCTTCAAGCTGAATCTCCATTTTCGAATTGTCTTTCATCATTTGTACTACACCATCCAGTTCCTGGTAAGACTGGGGCTCAATAATGGCTTTTCCTTGCGCAAAAATAAGGTGGCTTAACCGGATGGCTTCCCCCGTGGGTGTCAATACAATATTGCGGGTTACTTTTTTTGCGGGATTACTTTCATTGGGGTCCAGAATAATCGTCCGCGGATTATACCCTTTCGCTTCTGCAGTAATCTGGTATCGGGCAACTCCAAAAATGGGGAATGAAAAAGTGCTGTCGATAAATTTTCCGTTGATACTTCCGGTGGGCATGCTGCTGTAGCGGATGTGGGCTTCGATTCCTTTATGGGTGGTTGCATCTAATACCTTTCCCGACGCGAGGATTTCGTCATCCTGGCCATTGACTTGAAAAGCCAATCCTGAAAACGCCAATATGAAGGCAAACTTTACCATGGCCTAAAAAATACAGAGCCTTAAAGTAAGTATCAGCATAGCAAAAAATGGATATGACGCTATCTCTTCATCAAATATAATACACTCAGACTACCTTTATAACTCGAATTCGATCGTTTCTCCTACATTGAATGATTTATCATCGTTATTTACACCATCTCCCCGCTGAACAAGGCCTTTTTCCCTTTTAGAATCGCTCACATTTCCACTCTCCTGATCCCCTACTTCGGTTTTCGCCTCACTTTCGCTTTTTTGGCGCTGGTCGACTGGCTCGTCCTTTTTTTCGCTGAAGAGGTTTTGCTGTTCGGCTTGGAGCTTTGGCCTTGGCGCTTGCCTTTGGTGGGGCTGTTGCTTTGCCTTTTCCGGTTCCCCGAAGAGGACGACTTGCCCGTCCTCCCCAACTGGTAGCTCTGGTCTTTGCTCCCAGTAAGGTGATTCGATTTTTTTTTTTGGCGACTGAGAATCTTTTTCCGATTCAGCCACCTCAAGCTCGTTCAATTCGCCGTCCATCTCTGGTGCGGCTTCCTCGTCCTCGACCAGCGTGATCTTTGTCACTTTGTATTCCGACAACCGATTCCCCAAAGCTTTCCATCCCTTGATATCGACCAACTCCTCCAGATTTACCGTTTCCATTTTCTTTGGCTTGTCTTTGCCCTTGCTCACCTCTATTTCGATTTCAGGCGTTTCAGAGGTAGTAACTACTACCAACCTCGACCCTATACCTTCTGAAATAAATCCGAATTCCTTGTCGGCAGTACTGGTTTCAATCATAAACCGTTTTACCATGAACTGTTTGCTTTCACCATCCACGTAAACGGCCGAAATGGCCTTATCCGGATTAAATTTTTCGAGGTGCAAAACCTTCTCAGGTTCGTACCGGTTTGTTAATTCATAACCCGTAATCTTATAGGATCCATTCCGCATGAATGCGATGATCTTATCTTCGCCATCAAATTTCCCCAGATACCTTCCGCGCTTGTCTTTGTTTATACGTCCGGAATGTGCATCGTACCACAAGTTCAGTTTGCTCAAGGTTGAAGATCCGGCTTTGAGAAACTCCACTTTCCGAATGGGATACTTGGTAATGGTGTTTCCTCTCGCCGCCCTTCCCTTTATCTCAAGATCAGCAAAGTCATACTGGAATATTTTTTTTCGGGCCGTGCTCGATTGTGACAACTTCACCTCTACTTTTTCTGCTTCTCCGTTCGGATTACCCGTGACATAATGCATCTTTGAATTGGCTTCGCCCTGGGTTAAATCATACTCCTTGTCACGGATCACACCTGGAAGGTTAAAGCGCTTGGCAAAACCTTTTCCGGATTTTGCATCGGAATATATCAGGTTGTATACCATCCGTTCATCCCCTTTTTTCCAGATGCCGATATATAGAATGTCTTTACCCATGAAGCCTTTTTCCTGGATGCGGGATATCAGGGCTTTTCCATCCTTGCGTATCACGATGACATCATCCAGTTCGGAACAATCGCAGATGTATTCATCGCGCTTCAGACCGTATCCAGCAAAACCATCCGCACGGTTTACATACAATTTCTGATTGTTGGCAATAACCTCAATGGCTGTGACCGATTGGAAACTCTTGATCTCGGTTTTGCGCTCGCGGCCTTTTCCATATTTTTCCAGCAGATTCTGAAAATAAGCAATGGCGTAATCCGTGAGGTTGCGCAGGTGGTGCTGCGTTTCTTTCAATTCCTTTTCCAGGTCCTTTAATAACTCGTCGGCTTTGAATCCGTCAAATCTGGAGATCCTTTTGATCCTGATCTCCGTTAACCTTACTATATCGTCCCTGGTTATCTCCCGATAGAATTTCTTTTTATGAGGCTTCAGACCTTTATCAATAATGCTGATTACTTCTTCCCAGCTTTCGGCTTCCTCAATGTTGCGATAGATCCTGTTTTCAATAAAAATTTTCTCCAGTGAGGAGAACAGGATCTTCTCCATTAGTTCCCCTTTCCGGATATCCAGTTCCTGCTTCAGCAGTTTTACCGTAAGGTCAGTATTGTATTTAAGTATATGATTCACCGCCATGAACTGCGGCTTATCTTCAACGATCACACAAGCATTCGGTGAGATACTGATTTCACAATCGGTGAACGCATACAAAGCATCCATCGCGATTTCAGGCGATTGTCCAGGTTGTAAATGGATCTGAATCTCAACATCCCTGGCGGTATTATCAACAACCTGCTTTACTTTGATTTGCCCTTTCTCACTTGCTTTCACGATGGATTCCATCAAAGAAGTAGTTGTAGTAGAGAAGGGTATATCCTTGATAATGAGGGTTTTTTTGTCTAACATCTCAAGTTTTGCTCGAACCTTAATTTTTCCACCCCTGAGTCCCTGATTATATTCGGTAAAGTCAGCGGTGCCCCCGGTGGGAAAGTCTGGAAATATTTTAGGATTCTTTCCTTTCAATATATCCACAGATGCCTTGATCAGTTCACAAAAGTTATGGGGAAGGATTTTGGTGGATAACCCAACGGCTATACCTTCTACGCCCTGGGCCAGCAACAACGGAAATTTTACCGGAAGGGTAACTGGTTCCTTCTTTCTGCCGTCGTATGAAAGCTGCCACTCTGTGGTCTGCGCATTGTAGACCACATCCAGCGCAAACTTCGACAAACGCGCTTCAATATAACGGGGCGCTGCAGCGCCGTCACCGGTGCGTACATCCCCCCAGTTACCCTGCGTTTCAATCAGGATATCTTTTTGTCCGATATTGACGATAGCCTCCCCTATAGCCGCGTCGCCGTGCGGATGGAATTGCATCGTATTCCCAATGACGTTGGCAACTTTGTTAAACCTGCCATCGTCCATCTCCTTCAGGGAGTGCATGATCCTTCGTTGAACAGGTTTCAAACCATCTTCTATTCGCGGTACTGCGCGCTCCAGTATCACATAGGAAGCATAATCCAAAAACCAGTTCTGATACAGGCCATCCAGGGCGATGGATTGCACAACCCCACCCCCGTTGTTCCCGCCATCGCCACCTGCCGCCGTAGTATCGGCGATGCTCGCCTTAGGCTTTATTTGCTTAGGGGCCGGAAGATCTTTTTTCTTTTTACTCATAATCCTCAGATAAATATTTGGATCCGTTCGACTCATCATGCAAAATCCAGTACTACAGCGTTCACGGAGAAGACAGTAGAGTAGAAAAGAAGAAGAAAGCGGTAAAGGGTCTGAGCCACATTTTCTGACCTGTCTTCTTCTCCCCCCTCATCAAACCGTACGTGCAGTTTTCCCGCATACGGCTTTCCTAAAATCTTCAC
>JBDSIM010000277.1:0-5414 GCA_039917935.1 Cyclobacteriaceae bacterium
TGCATTTACTGAATGTTTATAAGCTCGCTGATAGTTTCAAACCAAAAGCTGTGGTAGTAGATCCGCTTACAAGTCTCATTGAAGAGGGGGAGCAGCAAGAAGTTACATCGATGATTACACGCATGATTGATCTCTTAAAATCCAGAGGCATTACTACATTTTTTACAAGTCTTGTTTCTGCCAACTTTCAAAGTAACACGAGTGGGGAAATCGGTGTTTCATCCCTGATTGACACCTGGATAGTTGTGAGAATGGTAGAAGAAGATGATGGTAGAAAACGCACCCGTGAAGTTTTCATTGTTAAGTCTCGTGGCACTAACCATGATAACGATGTTCACAAATTTATTTTGAGTGGTGATGGAATTATCTTGATGCCAAATGATCATAAATCTAATTCAAGTGCCAGTAAGAAAAAGCATTTTGATAAAAATGTTCCTGATAGCCAAAAGAATCAATAGTGAGCCATGAAAACAATACAACCTTTATTCATTGTAGGTATTGGTGGCTCTGCCGGAGCACTTAACGCATACAAGGCTCTCCTGGATGCAATGCCGCATGATACAGGTATGGCCTTTGTTATTATTTCTCACATGAACCCAACCGCCGATAGTCCGTTAGCTAAAATACTTTCGAGGCAAACGAAAATGTCAGTAATCGTGGCTGCTGAGGCAATGCCGATCCTTGCGAATCATGTCTACGTAATTCCTACAGACTCAGATCTTACTATTGAAAATTATCGCTTCAGAGTAATTTCGCCTCGCATTAGCAGGAACAAACAGGTAGATATATTTTTTATTTCCCTTGCAGAGGCAATGGGTTTCCGTGCGGTCGGCATTATCCTTTCCGGATATGATGGCGATGGCACTGAGGGCTGCAAGCATATAAAAGCTAACGGAGGAAAAACCTTTGCCCAGGACATGTCTGCCGAAGTTGGCTTCATGCCGCTCAGCGCTCGGGCAGCAGGCTGTGCTGATTTTGTTTTACCACTTAACAAAATTCCGGATATGCTAAAAAGATTGGCAGCCGCGCTAAAAACTTAGACACGAAGTTGCAACTATCCAAACAGTTCCAATTAAAATTCAAATTTTCTGAATGACTTTCAGAAGTACCAGGGCTGTTTTGACAACGTTAAAAATGACAAGGAGAGACAAAAGAAATTTTAATTCTCTGAAAGCAGTAAAACGTCTGATACTCAACTGTAGTTTATTCTAAAAAATATTCATCGATAATACATTCAAAATAAACTTTACAAATAAGTGACAAAATCTCTGCTGAAATAAAAAATACATAGCGCGAAACACCACAGTATTGCCTTGATGATGATCAGTAGATAACATGATATTTGATAAAATACATTTTACCGTTTTTCACCAACTTGCATATCTTGGACGTAAGTGTAAAATTTCTTGGCGCAACCGGCATGCTGGTTTTTGTTAAAACTTCAAGACATTCTAAATCCTTGAATGAGATCAAAACAAATGCAATCATTATTTCCTCCAGCGGCATGATGACAGGGGCCGCATTCTTCATCACCTCTACAATCGCCTGCGGAATTCTAACGATACAATCTTGGTTTCAGGCTACCAGGCAGAAGGAACCCGCGGCAGAAGACTGGCAGATAAGGAACCCACGCTGAGGATCTTCGGTGATGAAGTTCCTGTCAATTGCCATGTAGAAAATATGACATCGCTGTCAGGACATGCAGATCGTGAAGAATTATTTGACTGGATGAAGAAATTTAAACGCGCACCGAAAATAACATTTACAGTTCATGGTGAAGAAACAAATATTGAAGCATATACACAAGCAATTCGTGAAAGATTGAAATGGAACGTTATTCAACCAAAGTATTTAGCGTCCGTACAATTGTTCAGTAGCATTAAAAATAAATTCAGCTCAAGGGTGCCTTCATTGCGTGACCTTAGCCCTGTTCTTTAAAATGCAAACCGATATACTTGCTTAGAATTATTTAATCCATCATAGATTTATGGAAAATATCTTTAAACATGTCTGCTTCCGCTGAGTATGGAGCACAGGGCTTAACCGCACAACAAGTTCTGCAAGCTCGTGTTGCGTACGGCAGCAATGAAGTGATCAGAGAAGATCATAGTCTTCTTACCATTCTAAAAGGTATTCTCAAAGATCCCATGCTGCTGATACTGCTTGTAGCAGCGCTTTTATACTTCATCACTGGCAAGATTGGTGATGGTTTTTTCATGGCTTCCGCAATTGTTTTAGTAGCGGGTATTTCACTATACCAACAATCAAGAAGTCGCAATGCTTTGGCTACTTTGAAAACGTTGACACAGCCTACCTGCAAAGTAATCCGAGATGGAAAAGTTATAGAAATCAAGCGGGAAGAAATTGTTATGGGCGATTGCATGATGCTTGAGGAAGGGGCCGCTGTCCCTGCTGATGGCATCATCCTCCATTCCAATGATTTCTCTGTAAATGAATCTATACTCACGGGTGAATCTCTATCGGTGAGCAAAAGCAAAGACGATAAAAACAATCACGTATTTCAAGGTACAACGGTGGCAAGCGGGCTTGCCACCTGCCAGGTTGAAGCGATCGGAATAAATACAGCGCTGGGTAAAATCGGAAAAAGCCTTGAATCCATTCAGGAAGAAGAAACACCGCTGCAAAAACAGATCACAAACTTTGTAAAAAAGATGGCCTTAGCGGGTGTCGTCATTTTCACTGTTGTATGGGGTATTAATTTTTTCAAATCGCATGATGTTTTGAGTAGTTTACTCAAAGCATTAACCTTAGCGATGAGTATTCTGCCGGAAGAAATCCCTGTTGCCTTCACCACCTTTATGGCATTGGGAGCATGGCGTCTGATGAAACGAGGGATAATTGTAAAGCAGGCTAAAACCGTGGAAACACTGGGAAGCGCCACTGTAATCTGCACCGATAAAACCGGAACGATCACCGAGAACAGGATGAGTCTCGCAAAAATATTTGTCTTATCAACAAACAAATTGACAACACCAGACAATGTAAATGATGAAGAAAAAGAGCTCATCACATTAGCAATGTGGGCAAGTGAGCCTATTCCCTTCGACCCCATGGAAATAGCCTTGCATGAAACCTATGGTAAATTCATTTCCATTGATGAAAGGCCGCAATACAAGATGATCCATGAATATCCATTAAGTGGAAGGCCTCCTATGATGACGCATATATTTGAGAATATTTTGGGTCATCGAATAGTAGCAGCCAAAGGTGCTCCAGAAACTATGATTCAAGTTTCTCAACTTTCTGATGAAGAAAAAACAAATATCAACAATGCAGTGCAAACTTTAACAGATGTCGGGTTTCGGGTGTTGGGTGTAGGAGTCTCAGAATCAGTTGGCAATATTTTCCCCGCCAATCAGCAGCAACTCAAATTCAAGTTCAAGGGTTTGGTTTCTTTTTATGATCCTCCAAAGAAAAATATTGCAAACGTGTTCGAGTCATTCTATAAGGCAGGAATCGATGTTAAGATTATTACCGGGGACAATGCGGCCACCACTTCTACCATCGCCAGGCAAGCTAATTTCAAGGGTGCAGAAAAAACTATGAATGGTGAGGAACTACTAAAGTTGAGTGATGAGGAATTGAAAGAAAAAGTCATGGAGGTTAACATTTTCACACGGATGTTTCCTGATGCAAAACTCAAGATCCTAAATGCTTTGAAAGCAAACGGCCAAATTGTTGCCATGACTGGTGATGGTGTAAACGATGGGCCTGCATTAAAAGCGGCACACATTGGTATTGCTATGGGAAAGAAAGGAACTGAAATCGCCAAAGAAGTTTCTTCATTAATACTTACCGATGATGACCTGGCTAAAATGGTGGATGCTATTGCCATGGGAAGAAAGATATATGCCAACCTGAAAAAAGCCATTCAGTATATCATCTATATCCATATTCCCATTATTCTTACTGTGTCTATTCCTCTTGTATTAGGCTGGGTGTATCCTACTATCTTTTCACCAGTTCATATCATTTTTCTGGAATTGATCATGGGCCCAACCTGCTCAATTATTTACGAAAATGAACCGATGGAGAAAAATGTTATGCAACAAAAACCACGGCCCTTCACCGCTACTTTTTTCAATCTTCAAGAGCTCAGCACCAGTATCATTCAGGGATTGGTCATTACAATAGGTACAATATTCATCTATCAATTCGCTGTTCAGCATGCATACAATGAAGCAGTAACCCGCACGATGATATTCATAACACTAATATCTGCCAACATTCTCCTGACACTAATGAATCGTTCATTCTACTACTCCATTCTCACCACCATACGTTATAAGAACAATCTCGTTTGGATGATTATTTCGGCAACGCTCGTCCTGACAGCCTCACTTCTTTTTATTCCGGTCTTAACAAGTTTTTTTGAATTTGAAAAATTAAACGGTTACCAGCTAATTGTAAGCTTGTTCAGTGGTTTCTTTTCAGTGATCTGGTTCGAAGCTGTAAAGGTTTTTATAAGAAATAAAAAACAGTTAATAAGTCACATCAGCAAATAATCAGGATAAGCTCAGTTACACGTTTTTTCATTTAACGGTACTTCAAAATAGGTTAAGGAAGTATTGCCGGGTAAATTAAATCTGTCAAAAAATTCTCTGTCATACCATTTTGTACTAAAGACTGCTACTTTCACCTTATAAGTTTTTGAATCTGTTCCTATTTCTAATCAATAACTTTAATAACCCTTTTTAATAATTGAATTAAGACAACCGGAAAAAAACTGGTCGCGACTATTATTAACCACACTGAGCCCGTAAGAGTTTGAAGGCCGAGTATCGCTTTTAATGGAGTTACCCAATAAAAAACTGCCATTATGATTATACAAAACAGCACGGCAGTCGATACAAAATAATTAGTAGTAACCTCATTTCTAAAAAAGGAGACTTTACGGGAGGATAAGTTTAACAGATGCCACAATTGTGAAAGAGCAAGACTAAAGAATGTAATGTTGTTACAAAGTTTTGCATCATATTTTAAATAGTAACTACAGTACCATGTTACTGACAAGATAGGTAAGGCCAATAATAGCGCGTACACATTTATAGAAATCCAATCCTTTTTAACAATAATATCTTGTTGCGGATTTCGGGGTGGAATTTGCATGATCAACGCATTGCCTTTGCCCATGCCTAAGGCCAGGGCCGGGAAAATATCAGTTACTAAATTTAGAAATAGAATTTGCAAGGGAAGTATGGAGAATGGGAAGTTTAACAAACCATATAGGAATACTATAAAAACCTCACTCAGGTTACACGAGAGTAAGTACACTAAAAAGTTTTTAATATTTTTAAAAATTACACGGCCTTGCATAATGGCTGCTACGATGGAGGTAAACGAATCATCCTTTAATACCATCGCTGCTGTTTCCTTTGCTACTTGCGTGCCTC
>JBDSIM010000278.1:0-8068 GCA_039917935.1 Cyclobacteriaceae bacterium
ACTTTGGCTATCCAATTCAGAAGCGTACGGAGTTTCATGCGGCCAATTAAGTTTCAGGTAGTGTTATTGTTTTTGACGAAATAAACCCTTCATTAACATTACCCACAAGCGCAAGGGGTTAGCTGTCAAAATCTCATAATTTTCATATTACAAAGATTCTATGGAATCGGCAATACAAGAGGCCTTAGCCTGATCTGGCAGCCCTGCCTGGAATGGTGGGATAGCATTGGCCTGTAAGTTTGAAAATCCCCAACGTACGCCAAACCTTGGCAAGGTTTTATTTAGGTAATGGATAATATGTGCGTGACGAAAAGGAATTATCGAGATGGGAAAATTTAAAATGACATTGGTTTCAATCATCACCTCAATATTGGTTTTGATTTTTATAACCGGCTGTACGCCTGACCAGGTCTTCCATGCCGCCCACATAAAGGCTTCTTTCCGGTTACGATCGCAAACAGCCCTGGATGGAAAGGTCCATATTGACGAGGCCTACCTTAAACTTCATGAAATTAACGTCACCGGAAATGGTCAGGGAGACATTACCAATCTCACCCATCCCATTCCTACCGAAGAGCCTCCTTATCAACTCAGCAAACACGATTCCAGCCAGGTAAGCTTTAATCTGCTGTCCCGCAACTATAATCAACTGGATTTTCATTTGATCCTTTTCCAGGATACTTATGAACTCATTATCAAGGAAGAAATTATAGATGGGGGTGCGCCCGATGACGGAGGAAATGACCCGGACGATAATTCTGGTGATAAAGATGAGGACGATGAAAATGATAACGACGACGGTGATGGCGATCACGAGGAAGATGAGGATGAAGGGGAAAATGATGACGAGGGGGATGAAGATGATGAAGATGATAATGATAATGATAACGATGACCATGACCAGGAGGATGAGGACGATGATGGCCGTCTATCAGAAAACAAAAAGAGAACGGTTGACATTGATCACTTTTTTCAAAATGCCAAACCTGGCCTTCTCATCGCGGGCACCTATCAGAATAATGGAAAAACTCTTAAGCTGATTTTTGTGCTTGACCATTTTGCGAAATTGACCGTTAGGGCAAAACCAAATGACTCACAGGTCATCCTCCTTGGTGAGCAGAACATAGCGGACATTGTCTTTGATCCTGTCCAATGGTTTGAAGCCATCGCTAATTCGGCTCTGGAATCGGCCGATATTCAAATTTACCAGGGACAACAAGTAGTTTTTATTCATAGGGACTTTAACACCGCTTTGTTCGATGCCTTAGCAGGGAAGCTGGAAAAATCAACGAGCCTTCATTTTTCAGAAATCTGACGTAGGTCAATACTTTCACGAATTTTCTATTGAATCCAAATAGAGATCTTCAACTTTTTTCCTTGCCCAGGGTGTTTTGCGCAGAAAAGTTAAACTGGATTTTATACTGGGATTATTGATAAAGCAATTTACAGGAATACGGTTTCCAAGTTCCTCCCAGCCATAGCGCTCCTCCAGAAATGTGACGATCGTTTCAAGGGTTTTACCATGGAGTGGGTTGTTTGGCTGCTGTTCTTTCATAGCGTTGGGCAAAGATAAAAGATCTGCCTTTCCCATGATAAAAGATCATATATTTTAAATGACTTACCTTCAGGTTTCATCGTACGGATTTGTAAATTGAATAAGAATTCTAACCTCTTGCTTTAATATGAACAACCATTTTTCTTCCCTTATCTTGTTTTTTCTCTCTATACCATTGGTAGTATCCGCCCAGATTTCGCCAAAAGGAGAAGTGCTGATGAAGCACACGCCTGATTTTGAATTAACCGGGGACGGAACCGGAGGAGCATGGAGTCAAACTACGTGGATTCCACTGGTTAAGCGCAAGGGCATGGCAGATTATAAAACAGAGGTAAAACTATTGTATTCCGATTCCGGTATCTATGGATTGTTCTCCTGTAAAGACAAAAAAATCACTGCAACACTGAAAGAAGACTTCGCCAACTTGTGGACAGAAGACGTAATTGAAATATTCTTCTGGCCAGACGAATCGGTGCCACTTTATTTCGAATATGAACTATCCCCTTTGAACTATGAGCTCTCCATTCTGGTGCCCAACCTGGATGGTAATTTCCTGGGTTGGAAACCCTGGAAATATGAAGGTGAAAGGAAAACCCGCCATGCTACAAAAATCTTAAAGGATACAAAGCAAAATCCAACCGAATGGATAGGGGAATTTTTTATTCCATATGCGCTGTTAAAGCCCCTGCGCAATGTACCTCCGAAAAAAGGAAGTCAATGGCGAATGAATATGTATCGCATTGATTATGATCAGGAGTATACTTCGTGGACCTGGTTGCCTGTTCAGAAAAACTTTCATGACTTTGAAAAATTTGGAGTAATGAGGTTCGAATGATAGACGATTCATTTCAGGCCCGGTATTTTTTATAGACCTGTTAATAATTAACTTTACACCATGAGCGAATGGATGAACCTTATGGAAGAAACGATCGGCCACTTTCAGGAAGGCGCGAGATCGGTGCGGGCTTATACCAATGACACCACTTATATCATCACCAAAGGGATTGATGAGGATGGGTTTATTATCACCACCGAAGACCCCGGTTTTCCAAAAAATAAAACAAAAACGCTGGATCGTTACTTTGAAAAAGTATTCGGCATAGAAGCAAAATATTGAAAAGGTGATTTCGAGATATTTACGATAAGCGACTACATAAACTGGGACAGGGCAATCCGTTGACGGGGGATATTCTTCAAGGTGAAAGGCTTCGGAATGCTTTTAAATGGGTAGTAAATGTGTGTTTACTCATCAAAAAAGAGGCTTTTTTGAGATCAGTCACCTATTAATAATATACAAAAAATTTCCGTTCGATCCAAGTAAATTCCCTGATATCTTGTTACCTTCTGATAGTATAAAAATCCCTTAATTTTACCGACAAGCCTCCATTTTTTAAGGAGCGCTGCCTATTTTCTGCCTATGAAAACCCTGTTAGCCTCCTGTTTCCTCCTGCTGATCATTTCGCTTCAGGCCCAGGAAATAAAACCCGTAACCAGGAATGCTTCGCCCGAAGCCCAGAATTTATTGCGTTATCTCTACGAGATAGATGATAAGCACACCCTCGCCGGCCAGCATAATTACAATCATGAGATGAATGCATATTCTGATAAAGCCCAGGAAATTGGGGGGCGTTACCCTGCCATCTGGGGAACGGACTTTATCTGGAGTGGTGAACAAGATCCTGGACAGAAGATCGTCGATGAAGCGATTCAAAAGTTTAAATCAGGTGTCATCGTTACCCTGATGTGGCATGCCGGAAAACCTACTGATGATCCACCGTTTCGCTGGTCAGAGAGCATTCAGGGTAAACTCACCGAAGAGGAATGGAAGGAGCTAACAACGCCTGGCACTCCCCTTCATGCCCGATGGCGAGATCAGGTAGACATCATAGCCTCTTACCTGAAACAACTCCGCGATGCACACGTGCCCGTTTTATGGAGACCCTACCATGAAATGAATGGTGTTTGGTTTTGGTGGGGCAATAAAAAAGGAGAAGAAGGATATGCCAAACTCTGGCAATTGCTCTTTGATCGTTTTGTCAATTTTCACAAGCTGAACAATCTCATCTGGGTATGGAATGCCAATGCTCCCCGCGACATTCCTATGGATGAAGCTTTTGCTTACCCGGAGTTCTATCCTGGCGCGGAGTATGTGGATGTGTTGGCAACCGATGTCTATAATTTCGATTACGAGCAAAAAGATTACGAAGATTTGCTTGCCTTAGCTGACGGGAAACCAATAGCGCTGGGTGAAGTAGGAGAACTACCGAAAACGGAAATTCTGACGGCTCAACCAAAATGGGCTTGGTTCATGGTTTGGGCCAGCTGGCTGGAGACTCACAACACCCTCGAACGGGTAATGACTATTTATAACTCGGCAGAAACATTGACCAGGGAAGAAGTGGTTTTATTTAAATAAAACAGATGTGAGTTTTCCGGAAGCGGAGAAACTCATTTTATTTCTTAAAACTCCCGGGATAAATCGTCAGCGGGACGGACCTGTGAAGCCCGACACAGCCAAAGCCGTTGTTAATTTCTAAGCCCTTTCACACAATTTTCCAGAGAGCGATATTGGTGATAAGAAGCTTTCCAGATGTGACCTTTCAAGGCGGTTTTGAATTCAGGTTGTTTGTCAATTCCTCCCTGAAACCACTCACCATACTCATGATCGATCAGATTTGTATCGATATATTTCCACATAAGTTTAAATTTTTCGAAATATTGCTGGTCATCTTCCGGGAATAACTTCGACATCATGAGCAATGTGTTCAGACCTTCCGCCTGTGCCCACCAGTTTTTAGTATCCCGTATGATGGTGATTCCTTCCTTCCCTTTGAAATAATAACCTTCATCGTAGAAACCTCCTACTTTATCGTCCCACCCATTCTTCAGGGCGTGATCCACCATCTTTTTCCCAACGCTAAGGGTAATGGTATCATGTTCGATACCGACAATGTGCGATGCTTCCATCATTAAATAAGCGGTCTCTACATCATGACCGAAAGAAACGTGATCCAGATTCCGGTGTTTTAAAACTACCTCTTCGGAAGAATCGCGGAAGGAAACGGGGGCCCAGTCAGGCTGGAGAAAAAGTATCAGGTATCCTTTATCATTTGTAATGGTGTCCCGAATAAGAAATAGCATTTCTTTTAAACGCTCTGCCACCAGCGGATCGGGCCAAACCTGATAAAGTTCAGTAAAAGCTTCCAGCAAATGAATTGAACTGTTCTGATCTTTATAACCAATATCAGACGTTGATGGAATACGTGCATCCCTTTGAATTACTGAACCATCTCTTTTCATGTGTTGAAAATATCCTTTGTATTGTGGGTCATGACTATGGTTTTCCAGCCACATGAAAGCTTTTTTTGCGAGGGAAAGGGCAGCCGTATCTTTTGTTGCCAGTACATAGGCTGACAATCCATAGATGCCAAAAGCATTGCCATAGGCAGTTTTCTCTTCATGTGGATTTGACTTAACATTTCCTTTCCGGTCAACAAGTGTATGAAAACCTCCGTAAGTTTTGTCCCACATCACATTCTTTAGAAAGTTAAATCCGTGCGTAGCCGTTGTCTTATAGTGGGCTGTTTCAGGGTAGGCCATGGAAGCTTTTGCACTTGACCACACATGGCGTGCCTGGGATACAATCATTTTATCCTGTTCTCCTGTAGGTTTGAAATCATAGGTAAAGGCACTCAAATAACCACCGTAGACGGTGTCCATGGCCTGGGGATACCATTTGTTCAGCAATTCATTTTTAATGGAATTTTCAATCTCATTGGCAAGCGTTGACCGGTCATCAGTTACCTCGACAGACCGGCAGGTGCATAAAAGGCATAAAAGCAAGATATAAATGTTGGTGGCTTTCATAGGTTGGGTAAAAATAAAATGTACAAACGAAACAATGCCTGAAACAATGGGGCTGCTGGAGAAAAGAGCGTCACCTCTACCAATTACGCATATCCATAGGGTTGCATTTATTCAGAACTTTGGACACCCCGCTTCCCTTTTTCGCTACCCAATTTCGTCACTATGGATGATTGCTCTCCCGTAAATTTACTTTTTTTGCGGGGCACCATTTTGACCAAGCATAGGAAACAAGCGCTTAAGATCCTGCTCTGAAGGCTGGGTACCATACTCGCATATTTCAAAAGCTTCAGCATGCTGTATCTGTGCCCCTCTTGAACCATACCATTTTTCCAATGAACGCCTTACATCTGGTGTGATATTGATTGTGCGATTTTTCGACAGCCATGTTTTTCTGTCTTTCTTGTCGGCAGGGACCTCTGCTGAATAACCGCCGATCCACGGGAGCCATTCGTAAAATTGAGATTCATGGGCATCCATTGCATGGATCTTTTGTTCGAACGAAGAAGTAATATCAATAGCAACATCAGGCCTGAAAGGATTAGGCCTTTGAAAAAAGTCCTGAAAATAAAGAAATACAGGATTCTTTTTTATGGGAGGAGTATCGGCTGCAATATTTGGAACCCCTACCATATAGGCAGCATCCTGAACGAGAACGCCTGTATACCTGTGGTCAGGGTGATAATCGTTTGGCCTTGGCGCGATAACGATATCGGCGTTCCATTCCCGGATCTTGCGAATCACCTGAAGGCGAACATCCAGCGAAGGCACCAATTCACCATCGTGATTGTGAAGCACATCGTATTCTACGCCAAAACGCTTGCCCGCTTCTTTGGCTTCTGCCAGCCTGCGACTCGCCAGAGCGCCTCCTCCGATATCCTGATGACCCGCATCTCCGTTTGTAACGGAGACAAACTTAACTGCATAACCCATTTTTGCAAAAAGGATTGCTGTACCTCCCCCGTCCTGATCACAATCGTCGGGATGGGCCCCTATCATGATTACGCGTAGGGCAGTCTTCTGACTATAGGAAGATAAACTCAAAGTAAGCATTAAAATAAAGAGCAGCGTCTGATGTTTTTTCATGTTATTAACGAATTAGGAAATTAAGCAAGGAATATAATAAGAATAATGATGCGAAGATTAAAAAATAGGATGAATGGAATATTCGAATTGCAGGTAACAGGATATACCTTTTTGACTAAATGATTTTAGCCACTCCAAAGGGTAGCGCGTGGATGTGGTGGATGTTACTGGCCTGGCAAATCCCTGAGAAAAACAACATTTGTGAAATGCTTAGCGAAGAAAATTCCAGCCCAATGATAGGAGGAAAATTCTGCTCCTGGCTTCTTCGCCATTGGCAACGTTGTTGATGTCTTTCACACCGAGATTGTATCTGAAATCAAAATTTAAGCCGAAATCGAAGTCATAACCAGCCCCCACCGAAACCGACAAATCACTTTTTTTATAATACTCGGTAATATCCTCCGTGCCGCTTCCTAAAAGGGAATTATATTCACGTTCGCCATCCATCAAAAACCCAAACTGCGGGCCTACCTGTAAATTCAATCCTCCGACAGGATAAAATTTCAGCATAATAGGAATACTCAAATACGTGAAATTTTCTTTTGCGGTCCCGAATACTGAACTCTTCAGTTCTCCACTTTGAGTGAATAACAACAACTCAGGTTGTATCCCTATCTTAGCAAACTTTCCCCTAAAAAATATTCCGGCATGATAACCCGAACGGGAACTATATGACATTTCGGGATCCTTAATATCTAGGGTGGTTAAGTTAATTCCGCCTTTTAAGCCAAAACCTATCTGGGCTTGCGCTGACAGACTGGAAACCAATATGGCGATCAGGAATACAACAGAGTTATTTTTCATAAAGTTAAGTTACAGATTATATATCCCAACAAAACGAAAAAAGTAACATCCTGTTATTGACGCTGTTTATCCCACGTTAACGCCAGTCCTGTAATTCCTTCGTTATATGAACCCTAAGCGATTACTGTATGTTGTGGAGAGGAGCACGTATTTTTCCGAAAGGCAGATTCAGGAATGCGGCTCTTCTCCTATTTCACCTCCAATCATTCCCATGAAGCATGTTATCTTATTTGGCCTGTGCCTCCTGGTTACAGGGATCACTTTGTATATCGGTTTACATGGTTTGGATCACCATCTCCCTTATGGAACGTTTTTAACCTTTATAGGCGCCATTACCACGGTCGGATTAGGAATCGACATTGTGAATCATATCCAAACCGGCCTCCGTAAAAGCAACATCCGAAAACTGAACGGTTTTTAAAAAAATTCCTCAAAGGATCGGCTGTAAAGGGCCTTTCATTGTTCAGATTTTCTCATCAAAATCTTCGGCCGGATTCCTATATCCGGCTTTATTCTTAAATTTACTTATTCATAATCAGGGTACGGTTTTTTTCTTACCGGGAGAAAAGTGATCCATCCATGAAAAAAATTGATATTTCTATATCCGTGACCACGCTGGGGCTGGTGTTATTCCTAATCCTGTGTTCTTTTCCTCTGTCATTTGTTTTCCTACAACTTTACCTCTTTGGCCTTACGGCTTGCTTCATCTGGATGGTACTTGCTATCCTTAAAGACAGCGACCCGTCGATCCATACCTTC